>NZ_JBSGZP010000023.1:0-26415 GCF_053611065.1 Streptomyces sp. NPDC054840 | reverse complement strand
GACCGGGGAAGGCGGGGGAGCGGGCAGCCTCTGCGAGCCCCCGGCCGGTGACGCCCCCGGCGGCGGCCGCCTGGGCCTCCTCGCGCACCGGCTGCGGCGGCATCGAGCGGGCCGCCGGGACGGTCGGCAACGGCCCCAGGGGCCGGGTGGCCGTTCCCTCGGCCAGCGGCTCCGCGGACTCGGCGGACTGCGCCCGCCGCGCCCCGTAGCGGCGGTGCACGGCCTGCTTGGTGACACCGAGTGCCGAACCGACCGCGTCCCACGAGAAACCGAGCGAGCGGTCGAAGTCCACCGCCGCGGTGACCAGCGTCTCGACGCTGTCCCGCAGCTCCTGCGCGAGGCGGACGGTCGGGGCGGGCGCCCGGCCGTAGACGACGAAGCCGGTGGAGGGACCCGATCGGCGCGGGCGGTACACGTTGCCGAGCTGGGCGGTGAGCGTACGCAGGGCATCCACCTGCCGGCGAACCCGCTCGATGTCCCGTACCAGGAGGTGCAGGCTGGCCCGGGCTTGGGCGTCGTGGGTGGCGTGGTCGGCCATGAAGAAGCCTCTCGAACCGGTGCTGAAGGGCGGATCGGGCCGCAGACACCGTTCACACGCGGCCCGTTTTGGTCAATCTCTCTTGACCAACGCGCCACCCGTCGCCCAGGTCACGCTGTGGGGGCGTGTCGGCATATGCGAGGGGCGCGCGTGTCTGCGTACGCCCCCTCAACACCACAGGTGGGGCGGCCCGACGGACGCCCCATAGACTGGTGTGCTGCTGACAGCCGAGATAGCGAGGTAGTCCCCCAGTGAAGCTCGTCTTCGCAGGCACCCCCGAGGTCGCCGTACCCGCCCTGGACGCCCTGATCGCCTCCGGGCGGCACGAGGTCGCCGCCGTCATCACCCGGCCCGACGCACCGGCCGGCCGCGGCCGCCGCCTCGTCGCCAGCCCGGTCGCCGAACGCGCCGAGGAAGCGGGCATCGAGGTGCTCAAGCCCGCCCGCCCCCGCGACCCCGACTTCCAGGCCCGGCTGCGCGAGATCGCCCCGGACTGCTGCCCGGTCGTCGCCTACGGGGCCCTGATCCCCAAGAGCGCCCTCGACATCCCCGCGCACGGCTGGGTCAACCTGCACTTCTCGCTGCTGCCCGCATGGCGCGGAGCCGCGCCCGTCCAGCAGGCGATCATCGCGGGCGACCAGGTCACCGGCGCCTCCACCTTCCGCATCGAGGAGGGCCTGGACACCGGCCCGGTCTACGGCATCCTCACCGAGGAGATCAGGCCCACCGACACCAGCGGCGACCTGCTCACCCGGCTGGCCTTCGCCGGATCCGGCCTGCTCGCCGCCACCATGGACGGCATCGAGGACGGCACCCTGCGCGCTGTCGAGCAGCCCCACGACGGGATCTCCCACGCGCCCAAGATCACCGTGGAGGACGCCCGGATCGACTGGACCGCCCCGGCGATGCGCGCCGACCGCGTGGTGCGCGGCTGCACACCCGCGCCGGGTGCGTGGACCGTCTTCCGCGGGGAACGCCTCAAGCTGATCTCGCTCGGCCTGGTGCCCGACCGCACGGACCTGGAGCCGGGCGTCCTGGCCCCCGCCAAGAACAACGTGTATGCCGGCACCGGCTCGCACGCCGTGGAGCTGCTGTGGGTGCAGCCGCAGGGCAAGAAGCCGATGCGGGCCGCCGACTGGGCGCGCGGCGTCCGGATCGCTCCCGGCGAGCGGCTCGGCGGAGCCGACGTAGGCTGATCGGTGGGGCCGTCCGAGCGCGGACGTCCCCGCGCCCCGCCCGCCGACCCGTAGCACGCGTAGACCCGTAGCACTCACAGACTCGTAGCACTCGTAGCACTCGTAAACCCGGAGCACCTTTCACGTGAGCGAACAGCCCCGTCAGCCCCGTCGCAAGCCTGCCCCCGCAGGCGCGGGTGGCAAGCAGGCCAAGCCGCACCGCCGGCCCCAGAAGGACCCGGTCCGGATGCTGGCCTTCGAGGTGCTGCGGGCGGTGGACGAGCGCGACGCCTACGCCAACCTCGTGCTGCCGCCGCTGCTCAAGAAGGCCCGCCAGAACGAGAAGTTCGAAGCGCGCGACGCGGCACTCGCCACCGAGCTGGTCTACGGGACGCTGCGTCGGCAGGGCACCTACGACGCCGTCATCAAGGCGTGCATCGACCGCCCGCTGCGGGAGGTGGACCCGCCGGTGCTGGACGTGCTCTCGCTCGGCGCCCACCAGCTGCTCGGCACCCGCATCCCCACGCACGCGGCGGTCTCGGCGAGCGTGGAGCTGGCCCGGGTGGTGCTCGGCGACGGGCGCGCCAAGTTCGTGAACGCCGTCCTGCGCAAGATCGCCGCGCACGACCTCGACGGGTGGCTGGAGCGCGTCGCGCCGCCTTACGAGGACGATGCCGAGGCACACCTCGCGGTGTACCACTCGCACCCGCAGTGGATCGTCAGCGCCCTGTGGGACGCGCTGGGCGGTGGGCGCGCGGGCATCGAGGACCTGCTGGAGGCCGACAACGAACGGCCCGAGGTGACCCTGGTGGCCCGCCCGGGCCGGTCCACGCCGGAGGAACTGCTCGAGGCGGTCGGCGAGGACTCCGCACTGCCGGGGCGCTGGTCGCCGTACGCCGTCCGGATGGCCGAGGGCGGCGAACCGGGCGCGCTGGAAGCCGTCCGCGACGGCCGCGCGGGCGTGCAGGACGAGGGCAGCCAACTGGTCGCCATGGCCCTGGCGGCCGCACCGGTCGAGGGCCGCGACGAGCGCTGGCTCGACGGCTGCGCGGGCCCGGGCGGCAAGGCGGCGCTGCTCGCGGCGCTCGCGGCGCAGCGCGGGGCGTTCCTGCTGGCCTCGGAGAAGCAGCCGCACCGGGCCCGGCTCGTGGAGCGCTCGCTCGCCGGCAACCCCGGCCCCTACCAGGTCATCACGGCCGACGGCACCCGCCCGGCCTGGCTGCCGGGCTCCTTCGACCGTGTCCTGATGGACGTCCCGTGCTCCGGCCTGGGCGCGCTGCGCCGCCGCCCGGAGTCCCGCTGGCGCCGCCGCCCGGAGGACCTGGAGGGCTTCTCGCCGCTCCAGCGCGCGCTGCTGCGCGAGGCGCTGTCGGCGGTGCGGGTGGGCGGCATCGTCGGTTACGCGACGTGCTCGCCGCACCTGGCGGAGACCCGGGTCGTCGTGGACGACGTGCTGAAGGGCCGCGGCGCGGGCCACTCGCCGGTCTCCGCGGAACTGATCGACGCCAGGCCCTTCATGTCGGGCGTCCCGGCCCTGGGCGACGGCCCGGACGTCCAGCTGTGGCCCCACCTGCACGGCACGGACGCGATGTACCTGGCGCTGCTGAGGCGTACGGGGTAGGGCCGGTACGGCGGGGCGGGGTTCGGGGCGGAGCGGGGTTCGGGGCGGAGCGGGGCGACCGGGCCTCACGCCCCCGCCCCACGCGCTCCCGCCGCCCCGGGCCCCGCCCCACCTCCCGGGCCCCGGGCGTTCCCTGGGGTGTCACCGGCCCCGCCCGGCCCACCCGTCCTGCCCGCGCGCGGGCGACTTGCGGGGTCGTGGCCGGAACCCGGTGGGGGCATGGCAGGCTTGGGGCATGGCCGCTCAGATTTATCCCAGCATCCTGTCCGCCGACTTCGCCCGACTTGCCGAGGAGGCGCAGGCCGTCAAGGGGGCCGACTGGCTGCATGTCGATGTGATGGACAACCACTTCGTCCCGAACCTGACCCTCGGAATGCCGATCGTGGAGTCCCTGAGCAGGGCCACGAACATCCCGCTGGACCTTCACCTGATGATCGAGAACCCGGACCGGTGGGCCCCTCAGTACGTGGAGGCGGGAGCGGGTTCGGTCACCTTCCACGCCGAGGCCGCCGCCGCGCCCGTGCGGCTCGCGCGGGAGATCCGGGCCAAGGGGGCCCGCGCCTCGATGGCGCTCAAGCCCGCGACGCCGATCGAACAGTACGAGGACATCCTCCCCGAGCTCGACATGCTGTTGATCATGACGGTCGAGCCCGGCTTCGGCGGCCAGCCCTTTCTCGACATCATGCTTCCGAAGATCCGCCGTACCCGGGAGCTGATCTCCAAGCACGGTCTGGAGCTGTGGCTGCAGGTGGACGGCGGGGTCTCCGCCTCGACCATCGAACGCTGTGCTGAGGCCGGTGCGGACGTTTTCGTGGCGGGCAGCGCGGTCTACGGAGCGGTCGATCCCGCCACCGCCGTGCGCACGCTGCGTGAGCAGGCGGGTGCGGCGATCGCAGCCGCGCCGTGGGCGTGCGACCACTGAACCAAGGGTTGATGAACAGCTCGGTGAACGGGAGCTGTCCAGGCTGATCAACGGCCGTCGGATCTGACAGGATGAACGGCGAGTCGAGAGTGTGAACAGCAGTGAGGAGAACGCGGTGTCTGCAATGTCGGCGGGACGGTCAGCCCTGCGGATGGGACCCGCGGAGCTGGTGCAGGCGGCGGCCATGGCGCGCCGCTTCTACCTGGAGGGCAAGTCCAAGATCCAGATCGCCGAGGAGTTCGGCGTGAGCCGCTTCAAGGTGGCCAGGGTCCTGGAGACCGCCCTCGAACGTGACCTCGTACGGATCGAGATCCGGGTACCGGCCGAGCTCGATGCCGAGCGGTCGGACGCGCTCCGGTCCCGGTACGGGCTCCGGCACGCCGTCGTCGTGGAGTCGCCCGCCGACGCCACCGAGGACGCGCCCGATCCGGAGAACCTGGGGGCGGTAGCCGCCGATCTGCTGGGCGAGCTCGTGAACGAGGGCGACGTACTGGGCCTGGCGTGGGGGCGGTCGACCATTCACATGGCCGCCTCCCTGCACAGGCTGCCGCCGTGCACCGTGGTGCAGCTGACCGGCGTGTACGACGCGGGGACCGCCGAGCGCGGCTCGGTCGAGGCGGTACGCCGGGCCGCCCAGGTCTCGGGCGGTGACGCGCACCCGATCTACGCGCCGATGCTGCTGCCCGATCCGGCCACCGCGGCCGCGCTGCGCAGCCAGACGGGGATCGCGCGCGCCTTCGAGTACTTCGACAAGGTGACGGTCGCGGCCGTGTCGATCGGTTCGTGGGAGCCGGGCATCTCGACCGTGCACGACATGCTGACCGACGAGGAGCGGGAGCACTACGCCTCGCTGGGTGTGGCGGCGGAGATGTCCGCGCACCTGTTCGACTCCGAGGGGCGTCGTGTCGGCCGGGACCTCGGCGAGCGGTGCATCACCGTGGAGGCGGACCGGCTCCGGCGGATCCCCGAAGTCGTGGCGATCGCGGGCGGCCTGCGCAAGGCCTCCGCGATCGGGGCCGTGCTGAGGTCGGGGCTGGTGACCAGTCTCGTCACGGACACGGCGGTCGCCGACTACCTCCTCACCGAGTCGGCCCCGGGGCTGCGGCCTGCGTTGGACCGGGCCGACCCAGACGACTGATGTGGTCTGACCGGGCATGACGGGCCGCGCCGGCCCGTTCGCTGTCGCCTCCGGTGCGGATGGTGCTGGAATTGAGATCCGAACGGCGGACCGCGCGGCGGCCTACGGGGCGCATACTGGTTCCAATGACAAAGTCCGCAGTACCTCGCCGCCATTTGCCGTCCAGCCCGTTCAAGGCCCCCGTGGAGCAGCCCATCCGGCAGTTCAACGTCGGCGACCGGGTTACCCACGATGAGCACGGCCTCGGCCGTGTCGTCGGAATCGAGGAGGGGATCGCTGTTCTCGTCGACTTCGGTTCGGTCCAGAAGCGAATCCTGAGTCCCTACACCAAGATGGCCGCACTCTGAGGCCACCAGGCGATTCGCAAGCGAATCGGATATTTGGCACGATCGGTGCATGATCTTTCGGAACGTGCCCCGATCGTTGCTGCGTTTGCTCGGGGCCCTGTTCCTGTGTGCCGCGCTGGTGGGTGCGGTGGGTTGTGGCGGGCAGAAACCCGGGCCCGCTGCCGCCGCCAGTGCGAGTCCCGGTGCGAGCGCCTCGACCTCTGCCGTCCCGGAGTGGGCGAAGGGGATGGCCGCCGTGCGGGTCGACGGGCTGCCGCAGCAGGCCCGTGACGTGCTCGCGCTCATCGACAAGGGCGGGTCGTCTCCCTACCGGCAGGACGGCACGGTCTTCGGGAACTTCAGAAGGCCCTGCCCCAGCAGAAACGTGGCTACTACCACGAGTACACCGTGCGGACGCCAGGGGAGCGTGATCGCGGAGCCCGGCGGATCGTGACGGGCGAGGGTGGGGAGTTCTGGCCGATGCGTTGGGGGACCTGTCGTGGCTGCCGTCGTCCGGCGGGGGGTGGCTGGTGGCGGTGACGTCGTGGCGTGGGTTCGCCGCCGCGCGGCCGGGCGAGTGGGAGACGTTGGTCGAGGTGCTGGAGGAGGCCGTGGACTTCCGGCGGGAGCGGGGAGCCGGGCCGGAGCCGGAGCCGGAGCTCGTGGTGGTGCTGGGCGAGGCCGGGGCCGGGCCGCTTGCCGGGGCTCCGCCCCGGACCCCGCGCCTCAGGCGCCGGCGGGGCTGAAGGGGCGCCTCGAACGCCGACGGGGCTGAAACGGGAGGCAAGCGCAGTGCCCGCCCCCCGCTCGGGTCAGTCCTGTGGGGTGTTCGGGATCCACGGTGGGGTCTGGCCCCAGGACCAGACCGGGATCTTGGCCGCGTCGACCGGGGGCGGGTTGGGGCCCGAGTAGATCAGAGCCATGCGGGTGCCCCACTCGATGTAGTAGGCGAACACTCCGCGGAATTCCGGGTCCGTCGGGAGGCCGACCTCGTCGGCCGTGTCCATCAGCAGGTCCACCCAGCGGCGGCGCTGCTGCTCGGTGATCGCCCGGCCCAGGTGCTTGGTGGCCATGTGCTGGTGGCCGCCGTGGTGGGCGGTGTAGTCCGAGGGGCCGCCGAAGACCTCCGACAGCCAGACCGCGACGTGCTGCGGGTGCTCCGAGTCCATCCCGGCGAAGACCGGGGCCAGGATCTCGTCCTGCAGGGCGTGGGTGTAGAAGGCGTCCGTGAGGCGGTTCATCGCCTCCGCTCCGCCCATCCACTCGTAGATGGTGGGTGTGGTGCTCATCGTTATCCGGCGGCCTTTCCCGTGCCCACGACGTCCGTCACGAGGTAGTGCTGCATCTCCTCGATGGCCGTCACGTACGGACGGATCGCGTTGAAGAAGGCCGGGAAGTGCTCGCCCTTGCGGAACCCGCCCAGGTGGGCCTCGATCGAGGTCCAGCGGATCCGGAGGATGTAGCGCTCCTGCTCCTCCTCGCAGCGGGCCAGCTCGTAGTCGATGCACTCGGGCGAGGCGGCCAGGGACTCGGCCGCCCGGGCGTACGCGTCCTCGAAGGCCGACTGGTCGTCCAATGCGATCCGGTAGCGGATGTATTCGACGGTGGTGGTCATGGGTGCGTGCCTCTCCCTGGGTGTCGGTCGTCGCCAGCCTTACGCGATCACGCGCCGCCGTGGGGCGGATTCGTCATTCGGACTCGGACTTCATGGAGTCGGTCGGTTCGGAGACGTCGGGGCCCTGGGCGCGGACCCGCTGGACCTTGTCCAGGGAGTCGCGCAGTTCGGTCAGCCACGCGTCCGTGTTGCGGCCGACGAGCCGGACGCACCAGGCGAGGGCGTCGGCCCGGCTGCGGGCCACGCCGCCGGCGACCAGGGTGTCGAGCACCTGCCGTTCGGACTGGCGCAGGCGGGTCATCACCGGGACGGCGAGGTGGGTGAAGAGCGTCGTCTCCTCACCCACCCGCACGCCCCAGGCGACCTTGCGGCGGTAGAGCTCTTCGGCCTCGCGAGCCACTTCGATGCGCTGTTCGCGGGTGCGTTCGCGGAACTCCTTGACCGATTCGGCCGCCGGTATGACGCCGACGACCGTGATCTCCTCGCGGTCGAGGGTGACCGGGTCCAGGGACTCGTAGACGTCGACCGGCAGGCGCTCGGCGAACCATGCGCGGAGCTGTTCGCTCTGTTCGGCTGTAATCATGTAATCAACGTTGCATCCGTTGTGGCCTTGATGCAAGGCCCGGGGCGTTCGCTCTCAGCCCATCGAGCGGTAACGGTGGATCAGCGAGACGGCCATCGCGCCCTCGCCCACGCCCGAGGCGACGCGTTTCACCGAGTGGGCACGGACGTCGCCCGCCGCGAAGACGCCGGGGACGCTGGTCTCCAGGGGGTACGGGGCACGCTCCAGGCTCCACTCGGCCGGGAGCTCGCCGCCGTTCGAGATCAGGTCCGAGCCGGTGAGGACGAAGCCGTACTCGTCCCGTTCGACGACGCCCGCGAGCCAGTCGGTGTGCGGGCGGGCGCCGATGAAGGTGAACATGAAGCGGGCCGGGATCTCGGCGTCCTCGCCCGTGTCGGCGTCGTGGAGCGTGAGGCGTTCGAGGTGCTCATCGCCGTCCAGCCGCACCACGGTCGTGCGGACCTTCACCTCGATGTTCGGGGTGCGGTCGATCTCGTCGATCAGGTAGCGGGACATGCTCGCGTCCAGGGAGGCGGCGCGGACCAGGATCGTCACGCGGGCGGCGTACTTGGCGAAGTGCACCGCCGCCTGGCCCGCGGAATTGGCCCCGCCGACGATGAACACGTGCTGCGAGATACAGGCCGAGCTCTCCGTGGTGGCCGCGCCGTAGTAGAGGCCGGCCCCCTCGAAGCGGTCCGCGCCCGGGGCGTCGAGGCGGTTGTACGAGACCCCGGTGGCCAGGAGCACCGTCTCGGCGGAGAGCTCCGTGCCGTCGGCCAGAGTGAGGATCTTGGCCGGATCGTCCCGGGTCAGCGAGACCACCTCCACCGGATGCAGGATCTCGGCGCCGAACCGGGAGGCCTGGATGGTGGCCCGGCGGGTCAGATCACCGCCCGAGAGGCCCGAGGGGAAGCCGAGATAGTTCTCGATCAGGCTGGAGGTGCCCGCCTGGCCGCCCGGGGCGCGGGAGTCCAGCATGAGGGTCGACAGTCCCTCCGAGGCCGAGTAGACGCCCGCCGCCAGGCCCGCCGGGCCCGCGCCGACGATGACGCACTCGTAGTGCGGGCGGGAGGCGGTGGTGGCCAGGCCCAGCCGCTGGGCGAGCTGGGTGTCGGTCGGGGCCGAGAGGACCGACCCGTCGGGGAAGCGGACGAGCGGAAGCGCCCCGTCGGGCTGGGCGGCGATCAGGGTCAGCGCCTCGGGGTCCCGCTCGACGTTGAGGAAGCGGAACGGCTGGCCGTTGCGGGTGAAGAAGTCCCGGACGGCGTGGGTGCCCGGGGAGACCAGGTGCCCGGCGACGATGATCCCGTCGTACGCCGGCCGGTAGGTGGCCAGCCAGTCCGACAGCAGGTCGTCGAGGACAGGGAAGAGCCGCTCGTGCGGCGGGTCCCAGGGCTTGAGCAGGTAGTAGTCCAGCCGGACCCGGTTGATGGCGGTGATCGCGGCGTCGGTCTCCGCGTAGGCCGTCAGCAGCACGCGGCGGGCGTCCGGGAACCGGCTGACCGCCTCCAGCAGGAACTCGACGCCGGTCACGTCCGGCATGCGCTGGTCCACGAGGAACAGCGCCGGGTCGTGGCCGCGTTCGTCGAGGGAGTCCAGGATCTTCAGGGCGTCGGCCGCCGAGGAGGCGCCGAGCACCCGGTAGCGGTCACCGTAGGCGCTGCGCAGATCGCGGCGGACGGCGCGCAGCACCTGCGGGTCGTCGTCCACGGCGAGGATGACCGGCTTCTTGTGTTCCGCGCGTTCGGCGGTGGTGGCCGCCGAGGTGGCGGTGGTGGCGGCGGAAGTCTCCCGGGCCGCGCTCATGCCGGGTCCAGCATCAGCTGGTCGGCGTAGCACCAGGCCCAGTCCTCGCCGGGCTCGTGGGACGCCGCGATGGCGTGCTCGGTGGTCCGGTAGTGCCGGGTGGCGTGACGGTTCCTCGACGAGTCGCAGCATCCGACGTGCCCGCAGCTGAGGCACATCCGCAGGTGCACCCAGGTGTCGCCGGCGATGAGGCACTCCTCGCATCCCACGGCCGTGGGTTTCACCGGACGTATCTGATCGATGTGTGTGCACAACAGGTCCATCGTCATCGTCCCCGTCCCTCTCCTCGTGCTCTTGCCCGTGGTGTCTCTGGTGCTGTCGCTCGTTCACGACGCGGCTCGTACGCCCGTGATTCACGGCGCGTCCAGACCATAGGGCGGAGCCACCGGAATGGTTCATCGATTCGGCCGAAGTCAGGTAGTCCTGAAGCTACTTCATGACGTCCGTGGGTGACTTCCTGACATGCGGGTACGACCTGGGCCGCTACCTCACGAAGTCGCACACCAGCGCTTTGACGAAGCACCTGGGCGCGGCCAGTGTGGGGGACGCCAACGACAACAGGCGGCGCCTGGAGGAATACGTGAGCAGAAAGATTCTGGTCATTGTCTCCGAACACGGTTACTGGGCCGAAGAACTGATAGGCCCCGTATCGAAGTTCGACGAGCGGGGCTACGAAGTCATATTCGCCACGCCGACCGGAAAGCGTGCACACGCTCTTCCGCCGAGCCTCGACGCGAAGTACATCGATCCCCCGCTGGGACGCTCCGTCACCACCGAGGAGAACGCCCGGCTGGGGCGGGAGTTCGAGCAGTCGAGCCGGCTGGACTCGCCGCTCGACATCGAGGCGTGGGTCCCCGAGCGTCCGTACACGAGCGACGAGGGCTATCTGCCCAAGCTGGAGCAGTACCACCGCGACCTCGACAAGCTCGACGCCGACATCGCCGGCTACGACGCGATCCTCATCGTCGGCGGCAGCGGCCCCATCGCCGACCTCGCCAACAACGAGCGCGTGCACGCCCTGATCCTGGCCTTCCGTAAGGCCGGCAAGGTCGTCGCCGCCGAGTGCTACGGCGTCGCCTGCCTGGCCTTCGCCCGGGACTGGGGCGACCGCAGGAGCATCATCTGGGGCAAGCACGTGACCGGCCACTGCAAGGAGTACGACTACAAGGACGGCACCGGATTCCTCGGTACCGACTTCAACATGGGGCCGCCGCCGTACCCGCTGGAATACATCCTGCGCGACGCGACGGGCCCGCACGGCGCGTACCACGGGAATTTCGGCAAACCGGTGTCGGTCATCGTCGATTTCCCCTTCGTCACCGGCCGTTCCACCCCCGACTCGTACCTCACGGGGCAGAAGATCGTGGAAGTCCTGGAGGACGGTCTCACCCGATACGGCTGGTGATCCCGGAGGCCGCAGGGAAGTCGCAGAGTCGAGGGGGAATTCATGGAAGCCACTCCCGGACGGGAAAGGCTGATCGAGCAGTTCAAGGCCGACGGCCTGAATGTGATGTTCGGAAATCCGGGGACGGTGGAACAGGGATTCCTCGACGCGGTGGACGCGGCGGAGGACTTCCATTACATCCTCGCCCTCCAGGAGACCGTGGCCGCCGGCATCGCCGACGGGTACGCCCGGGCGACCGGCGGCGCGGCCCTGCTCCAGCTGCACTCCGGTGTCGGCCTGGGCAACGGCATCGGCATGCTCTACCAGTCGCTGCGCGGTCACACCCCGCTCGTCGTGGTCGCGGGTGACGCCGGGGTGCGCTACGACGCCATGGACGCGCAGATGGCGTGCGATCTGGTGGCGATGGCCAAGCCGGTGACCAAGTACGCGACCCGGGTCACCGACCCGCGGTCCGTGCTCCGCACCGTCCGCCGGGCCGTGAAGATCGCGCTCACCCCGCCCCGGGGTCCCGTGTTCGTGGCGCTGCCCATGGACGTGCTGGACGAGCTCAACTCCGAGCCCGTCCTGCCGTCCACGCAGGTTCTCACCGACGTGGCACCCTCGCCGGCCTCGGTGGGGCGGGCGGCCGAGCTGCTCGCCTCCGCCGAGCGGCCGATCGTTCTGATCGGGGACGGGGTCGCGCTCTCCGGGGCGCAGAACGAGCTCGTCGCCGTCGCCGAGCTGCTGGGCGCCGACGTGTACGAGGTCGACTCGTCCGAGGTGAACATCGCGGCCTCGCACCCGCTGCGGCGCGGCCAGACCGGGCACATGTTCGGCCCGCACAGCAAGGGGCTCGTCGGGGACGCCGACGGGGTGCTGATCGTCGGCACCTACGTCTTCCCGGAGGTCTTCCCCGAGCTGGAGAGCCCCTTCAAGGCGGGCGCCAAGGTCGTCCACATCGACCTCAACGCCTACGAGATCGCCAAGAACCACCCGGTGGACCTGGGTCTGGCCGCGGATCCCAAGCAGGCGCTGCGCGCGCTGGCCGGCGTACTGGAGCGGCGCCTCGGCCCGCAGCGACGGGCGGCGGCCGCCGCGCGCCTCGACGTACGGGCCCGGGAGCGGGTCCGCGAGAGGCGGTCGGCGCGGTCCGCCACGGACGACGGCACGCCGATGGCCGTCTTCCTGAAGACCCTGGCCGAGCGCACCGGCGGGGACCTGATCGTCTTCGACGAGGCGCTGACCACCTCGCCGCTGGTCACCCGGTACCTGCCGGCGGAGCGCCCCGGTGACTACCACCTCACCCGGGGCGGCTCCCTCGGCGTGGGCTTCCCGGGCGCGGTCGGGGCCAAGCTGGCCCGGCCGGAGCGGCTGGTGGTCGGCTTCGCGGGCGACGGCGGGTCCATGTACACCTACCAGGCGTTGTGGACGGCGGCCCGGCACGGCATCGACGCCAAGTTCGTGGTGTGCAACAACCGCAAGTACCGGCTGCTGGACGACAACATCACCCAGTACTGGCAGGAGCGGGACATCCCGGAACACGGCTTCCCGGGCTCCTTCGACCTCTCCCATCCCGAGATCGACTTCGCCGGGCTGGCCCGGTCGCTCGGCGCCGGCGGCATGCGGGTGGAGAAGCCCGACGAGGCGGTCGCCGCCGTGGGCCGGATGCTGTCCCACCCCGGGCCGTTCCTCGTCGACATCCAGATCTGATCCGAGAGCCATCCGACGCAAGCCCCGTACGGACAGGAGGAGACCGCATGCCCGCCGAGCGGCAGCTGACCGAGGACGCGATCCGCAGTTTCGCCGAGAACTGGTACGTGGCGCTGGACCAGCACCTGGATCCGGACGACGTGCTCGCCCTGATCACCGAGGACCTGGAGTTCAAGGTTCCCGAGGACACCTTCATCGGCCATGAGGGATTCGGCCGCTGGTACGCGGCCGTCACCCACCGCTTCTTCGACGAGGTGCACACGGTCACGAAGGTGGAGCCCGTCATCGAGGGCGACCGGGCCGTCGTCCGGGTCCTCGTCAACTGGCAGGCCAAGATCTGGGACCCGCCGGCCGCGCGCAGCCAGTGGCTCGGCTTCGACGCCGACCAGACCTGGACGGTCGTGGCCGGTCCGGACGGACCGCTGATCAAGCAGTACACCGTCAACGACCTGGCGCCGATGCCCGGTTCCGGCTCGCTCTGAGCGCCGGCGAAGGAGAAGCGACGATGACCGAAGTGACACGGGAGCGGGTCGAGGCGGCGTACGCCGCCCTCGGCTCCGGCGACCGGGCGCGCATCCTGGAGTACTACTCCGAGGACCTGCGCTGGCTGGTACCGGGCAGCCACCCGCTGGCCGGATGGTACGAGAGCCTGGACGCCTTCCTGGAGCTGATGGGGCAGACCCACAAGCTCACGGGCGGCACCTTCCGGATGGACATCCAGGCGGTCCTCGTCGGCGAGGACTGCAGCGCCGACGTGTGCCGCAACGTGGCCCTGCGGGACGGCGCGGACGGGACGAGCACCTCCCCGTACGAGCGGATGGACTACCCGGTCTTCCACTTCATGCGGTGGCGCGGCGGCCGGATCGTCGAGGGCCGTGACGGTCTCTTCGGGGACTCGGCGACCGCCTTCAGCCAGTTCTGGGCGCCGTTCGCGCCGGACGGAACCCGCAGGGACCGATAGGGGGATGAGCGCGATGGACCGACACGAGACCCACACCGAAATCCTTCGGAAGTACTACGAGTACGCCAACGCCGGGGACTGGGACCGCTGGTGCGACCTGTTCGCCGACGACCAGGTGATGGACGAGCAGCTCGCCGGCCACATCGAGGGCCTGGAGGTGCTGCGCTCGATGATGAAGGGCATGGGCACGATGTACCGGGTCTTCCGCAATGAGCCCGTCCACTTCGTCGTCGACGGGGAGAAGGCCGCGGCCGTCTCACACCTGACCGCGGTCAGCGCCTCCGGCGAGCCCATCGAGGCCGAGGTCATGAACTTCTTCCGGATCGTCGACGGAAAGATCGCCTACATGGCGAACTACCACGACACGGTCCCCTTCCAGGTGCTGAGCCAGGACTGAGGGGGAGCCGTGAGCGTCGAAGAGTACGACTACATCGTCGTGGGCTCCGGCACCGCCGGCAGCGTGCTGGCGGACCGGCTCTCCGAGGACCCGGACGTCTCCGTCCTCGTCCTGGAGGCGGGCGGCTCCCGCATCCCGCCCGAGGTGGACGACCCGTCCTCCTGGTACAAGCTCCTCGGCGGGCCGGTGGACTGGGGCTACACCAGCACCCCGCAGCCCGGCCTCGACGGCCGCCGTACGTACGAACCGCGCGGGAAGGCCCCCGGCGGCAGCAGCAACCTCTACATCATGATGCACATCCGGGGGCACGCCTCGGACTTCGACAACTGGGCCTACCAGGGCGCCGCCGGCTGGTCCTACGAGGACGTGCTGCCCTACTTCGCCCTGCTGGAGGGCCAGGAGGACGCCACCGCCGGGACCACCGGCACCCGCGGCCCGCAGCGGATCACCAACGCCGGGCTGCACGGCCCCAACCCGGTCTCCCGGGCCTTCATCGACGCCGCCGTCGAGCTGGGCCACCAGGAGATCGACGACTTCAACACCGACGGCCCGCGGCGCGGCCTCTTCGGCACCGGCTGGCACCACATCGACGTGGCCGACGGCCGCCGCCAGGGCGTCCTCGCCGCCTACCTGGAGCCGGCGCTGCGGCGACCCAACCTGACCCTGCGCACCAACGCGCAGAGCACGCGGCTGCTGTTCGACCGCGACACCTGCACGGGCGTCGAGTACGTCCAGCTCCGGGCTCCCGCCGAGATCCCGGGCCGGACCGTCCGGGACGGCCACAGCGGCATCGCCGCGCCCGGGCAGCACACCGCACGGGCCCGCCGCGAGGTGATCGTGGCGGCCGGGGCCATCGAGTCCCCGAAGCTGCTGCTGCTGTCCGGCATCGGCCACCCCGAGCAGTTGCGCGAGCACGGCATCGAGGTCACGGCGGCCCTGCCCGGGGTCGGCGAGAACTTCCACAACCACGTCCTGACCGGGCTGATGGCCGAGGTCACCCAGGAGCTCCCGCCGCCGGCGCAGAACCTGTCGGAGAGCGCTCTATTCCTGTCCTCGCAGCCCGGGCTGCCCGCCCCCGACCTGCAGATCGCCTTCGTCCACGTGCCGTTCGACGTGATCGTCGGCCAGGACCACCCCAACACGGTGTCCATCCTGCCCGGTGTCGTACGGCCGGTCTCCCGCGGCTCGATCAAGCTGGCGAGCGCCGACCCGCTGGCCCACCCGCTGATCGACCCGAACTACCTGGGCGACCGGTGGGACCTGGAACGGATGGTGCAGGGCGTCAAGATCGCCCGCGAGATCTTCGCGACCTCCGCCTTCTCGCCCTGGTACAAGCAGGAGCTCCAGCCCGGACCGGGCTACGTGAGCGACGACGACCTGCGGACCTTCGTGCGGCAGAAGGCGGAGAGCTACCACCACCAGGCCGGCTCCTGCCGCATGGGCATCGACGACCACTCCGTCGTCGACCCCGAGCTGCGGGTGCACGGCGTACGGAACCTGCGCGTGGTCGACGCGAGCGTGATGCCCGCGGTCCCGTCCGGCAACTGCCACACCGCCATCGCGATGATCGCCGAGCGCGCGGCGGACTTCCTGAAGGGGGCCTCCCGTGTCTGACGCGGTCCTGCGCGAGGGCGCGCTGTCCGGGACCCGGATCGCGGTCCTGGTCGAGAGCGACTACTACGAGCCGGAGATCTTCTACTACCAGCGCCGCTTCGCCGAGGAGGGCGCCGAGGTCGACTTCCTGACCCGGCTGTGGGGCAACGACTCCATCACCTTCACCGGGCACGAGTACCGGGCGCCGTTCACCGCCGACCGGTCCCTGGAGGGGCTGAGCGACGCGGAACTGCGCCGGTACGCGGCGATCATCGTGCCCTCCGGCATGGTGGCCGACCGGCTGCGCTACACCGAGGACGTGGACGTCCTCGCCCCGGCGACCGAGCTGCTGCGCCGGGCCTTCGAGGAGCCGACGGTCCTCAAGGGGATCATCTGCCACGGCATGTGGCTGGCCTCCTCGATCCCGGACAAGATCCGCGGCCGCAAGGTCGTCTGCCACAACAACCTCATCGGTGACGTCCGGAACATGGGCGGGGAGTACGTCGACGAGGACGTGGTGGTCGACGGGGACCTGGTCACCGGCCGCACCGGAGCCCACCACCACCTCTTCGCCCGCCGGATCATCGAACTGATCGCGGCCGGCCGGGGCCGGGGGGCCGGCTGATGGCCGCCGGGCTGCGGTGGTCCCACGTAGGACTGAACTGTGCGGACCAGAAGACCACCGAGGAGTTCTACACCCGGTACTTCGGCTTCACCCGGGCCCGGGTGGTCGACCTCGGGGAGGCGCAGATCGTGTTCCTTCGCAAGGGGGACGCGTACCTGGAGCTCTTCGCGGCGGGCGACACCGATCCGGCCCGCCCGGCGAACGACGACGGCCCGCAGGCCCCCGGCCGGATGCGCCACCTGGCCTTCCAGACCGACAGCGTGGACGCGTTCCTGGCCGAGCTGGGCGACGCGGCGGAAGTGACCCTGGGGCCACTGGACTTCGACGACTTCATCTGCGGCTGGCGGACCGTGTGGGTCCGCGATCCCGACGGGGTCATCGTCGAGGTCAGCCAGGGATACGAGGACGACGGCTCTCACGACAAGGACGGTGCGTGACCCATGGCTGACGCCGTGACCTTCTCCTTCTCCGACACGATCGCGGGCTATGTCACCCGCTTCGACTCCGGGACCCGGCTGCTGGGGCTGAAGACCTCCGACGGGCGCGAGTTCGACGTCTCCCTCGCCGGTGACCCCAGCGCCGAGCTGGTCCGCAACCTGGACGAGCCCTACATCGACGCCTCCGGGCACATCGACGAGATGCTCTCGCCCGGCCGGTTCCTCTTCGTCTACGGGGTCCACTACCCGGAGCGGGGCGGGAGCTTCGACGCCAAGCGCCTGGTCTTCCTGGGGCGCGGGTCCGAGGACTACCGCTTCGAGGAGCCCAGCTGGTGGATCAAGCAGATCGAATCCCTGGCCGACTTCTACAAGCGGGCGCAGTTCGGCGACGGGCCGGTGGACTTCACCGGGTACCGCACCGAGATCCGGCTCGGAGGCGACAAGACCGCCAGCCACGTCCAGGAGACCGACACGATCTCCCGCCTGGTCTACGGCATGGCCTCGGCCTACCTGCTGACCGGAAAGGACGAGTACCTGGAGGTCGCCGAGCGCGGCACCGAGTACCTGCGCAAGCACATGCGGGTCGTGGACAGCGAGGAGGACGTGGTCTTCTGGTACCACGGCATCAGCGTCGACGGGGACAGCGAGCGCAAGCTCTTCACCTCGGAGTTCTCCGACGACTACGACGCGATCCCGATGTACGAGCAGATCTACGCGCTGGCCGGCCCCATCCAGACGTACCGGATCACCGGTGACGTCCGGATCAAGAACGACGCGGACGCCACCATCAGGCTGTTCGACAAGTTCTTCTTCGACCCGGGGCAGGGCGGCTACTACTCCCACATCGACCCGATCCTCTTCAGCGCCGACCACGAATCCCTCGGCGAGAACGCCGAGCGCAAGAACTGGAACTCGGTCGGCGACCACGCGCCCGCCTACCTGATCAACCTGTACCTGGCGACCGGCGACCAGAAGTACGCCGACTTCCTGGAGTACACCTTCGACACCATCGCGGACAAGTTCCCGGACTACAAGAACAGCCCCTTCGTCCAGGAGCGCTTCTTCCGCGACTGGTCGCACGACACCGCGCACAGCTGGCAGCAGAACCGCGCGGTGGTCGGCCACAACCTGAAGATCGCCTGGAACCTGATGCGGATGAACTCGCTGAAGGCCAAGCCGGAGTACGAGCAGCTCGCCAGGAAGATCGGCGAGATCATGCCGGCGGTCGGCAGCGACGTGCAGCGCGGCGGCTGGTACGACGTCGTCGAGCGGCTCAAGGACGGCGACCAGGAGGCGTACCGGTTCGCCTGGCACGACCGCAAGGCCTGGTGGCAGCAGGAGCAGGCGATCCTCGCCTACCTCATTCTGAACGGCACCGTCGGCGGTGACGCGAACCTGCGCGAGGCCCGGCAGGCCCAGTCCTTCTACAACACCTTCTTCCTCGACCACGACGAGGGAGCCGTCTACTTCAACGTGCTCGCCAGCGGTACGCCGTACCTGCTCGGCACCGAGCGGCTCAAGGGCAGTCACTCGATGTCCATGTACCACTCGGCGGAGCTCTGCTACCTCTCCGCCGTCTACAACAACCTGCTCATCAACGGCCGGGAGATGGACTTCCACTTCCAGCCCGACCCGACGAACCTGCCCGACCGCGTCCTGCGCGTCTCGCCCGACCTGCTTCCCGCCGGTTCGGTGCGGATCGCGTCCGTGGAGATCGACGAGAAGCCGTACACCGACTTCGACGCCGATGCCCTCACCGTACGGCTGCCCGACGTGCAGAGCCGGGTGAAGGTCAAGGTCCGGCTGCGTCCAGTGGCCAAGAAGTAGCGCTCAACGGGGGGCGCCCCAACCAGAGGGGAATGCAATGACTCTCAACCTCAAGGAACGCCGGAACAAGACAGGCACCGTGCTCGTCGCCACCGGCGAGATCAACAGCGAGACATCCGGCTCGCTGCTCCAGGCACTGCTGCCGCTGGTCCGCGAGGGCAAGCCGCTGAAGATCGACCTCACCGCGGTCACCTACGTCTCCAGCGCGGGCCTGCGCACCCTGCTCGTGGTCTACCGCGAAGCCCAGCACGCCGGCGTCGCGGTCACCCTCTACGGGGTGAGCGAGGAAGTCAGGTTCGTCATGTCGGCCACCGGGTTCCTCGACTTCTTCGAGACCGGCGAGGCCGTCGCGGCGGCGGCCAAGGCCAAGGCCAGGGCAGCGCGATGACCGAGACCCGGTCCGAGCAGGTGCTGCGCGTCGACGCGTACCCGACCCACGAGGTGGGCGGGTACCGCGTCCGCGCCGGCAAACCGTTCCCCTTCGGGGCCAACGTGGTCCCCGGCGGGGTCAGCTTCTCCGTCTTCTCCGACCAGGCCACCTCCATGACCCTGGTCATCTTCAAGCGCGGAGAACCCGAGCCGATGGCCGAACTGGAGTTCCCCGAGGAATTCCGCACCGGCAGCGTCTTCGCCATGACCGTCTTCGGCCTCGACCACGAGAACATCGAGTACGGGTACCGGGCCGACGGCCCCTACGATCCGGTAACCGGCCACCGCTTCGACGCCCGGCAGGTGCTCTCCGACCCGTACGCCCGGCTGATCGCCGGCCGTGACGTGTGGGGCGTGGAGCCGGACCGCAGCCGTGGCTACCAGTACCGCTCCCGCGTCTGCCTCCAGGACTTCGACTGGGGCGACGACACCCCGCTGGGCATCCCCGCCGAGGACCTCGTCGTCTACGAGGCACACGTGCGCGGCTTCACCCGGCACCCCTCCTCGCAGGTCACCGCACCCGGCACCTTCGCGGGGCTGCGCGAGAAGATCCCGTACCTGAAGGAACTCGGGATCAACTGCATCGAACTGCTGCCGGTGTTCGAGTTCGACGAGAGCGACAACCCGCGCACCAACCCGGAGACGGGCGAGCAGCTCTTCGACTACTGGGGCTACAACACCGTCTCGTTCTTCGCGCCCAAGGCCGGCTACGCGGCCACCGGACGCTACGGCATGCAGGGCGACGAGTTCCGCACCCTCATCAAGGACCTGCACGCGGCCGGCATCGAGGTCATCCTCGACGTCGTCTTCAACCACACCGCCGAGGGCAACGAGCAGGGCCCGACGATCTCCTTCAAGGGGCTCGACAACGCCACGTACTACATGCTCACGCCCGAGGGGTACTACTTCAACTTCAGCGGCACCGGCAACACCGTCAACTGCAACCACCCCGTCGTACGCAACTTCGTCCTCGACTGCCTGCGCCACTGGGTGGCCGATTACCACATCGACGGGTTCCGCTTCGACCTCGCAGCGATCCTCGGCCGGGCCCTGGACGGCACCCCGCTGCCCAACCCGCCGCTCCTGGAACTGCTCGCCTACGATCCGGTCCTGCGGCACACCAAGCTCATCGCCGAGGCATGGGACGCCGGCGGCCTCTACGAGGTCGGCAACTTCCCGGCCTACGGCCGCTGGGCCGAGTGGAACGGCAAGTACCGCGACACCGTACGCAGCTTCCTCAAGGGCGATCCCGGCGTCACCGGCGAACTGGCCACCCGGATCGCCGGATCGCCCGACCTGTACGCCACCCGCGGCACCGCGGCCTCGGTCAACTTCCTGACCGCGCACGACGGTTTCAGCCTGGCCGACCTGGTCTCCTACAACGACAAGCACAACGAGGCCAACGGCGAGGGCAACAACGACGGCGGCAACGACAACGCCAGCTGGAACTGCGGCGTCGAGGGGCCGACCGACGACCCCGGGATCAACACGCTGCGGCTGCGCCAGATGAAGAACGCCCTCGCGATCCTCTTCACCAGTCAGGGCATCCCGATGCTCCTGGCCGGTGACGAGGTCGCCCGCACCCAGCAGGGCAACAACAACACCTACTGCCAGGACAACGAGCTCTCCTGGTTCGACTGGGACCAGGTCGACGACAACGCCGAACTGCTCCGGTTCACGCGGGAGATGATCGAGTTCCGCAAGCACCACCGCGAGCTGCGCTCCACCGCCCACCCCACCGGCCAGGTCCGCGAGAACCTGGGCCTGCCGGACATCAGCTGGCACGGGGAGCGGGCCTGGCAGCCCGACTGGTCGGCCGAGAGCCGGCTGCTGGCGGTGGCCCGCTGCGGCACCGGCGACGACGACGTGGTGTATGTGGCCATGAACGCGCACTGGGAGTCGCACGACCTGGAACTGCCCGCCCTGCCGGGAGGCCGGAGCTGGCACCTGTTCGCCGACACCGGGGCCGAGGCACCGTACGACATCCGCACCCCCGGAGCCGAGCAGGAGCTGGACAACGCCGGGAAGTACCTGATCGGCCCGCGCTCGGTGGTGATCCTCGTGGGCCGCACCAACGATCGCGACGACCTCGACACGCCCTGACCGAAGGAGACCTGACATGCCGCTTTCCGTGTCCCTGAGCATCGAGGGCGACACCACCGTGATCGAACTGACGGGCGAGCTGGACGCCAAGACCGCGCCGGACTTCCACCGGACCATCGAGAAGGCCGCCGGCCACGGCACCCGCACCGTCGAGATCAGGATGGCCGGCGTCGGCTACATGGCCAGCGCCGGACTGCGCTCCCTGGTCTTCGCCCAGCAGAAGGTCGCGAACGACGTCACCATCAAGGTGGTCGGTGCCATCGAGCCCGTGTCCCGGACCATCCGGACCGCAGGGCTGGACCGGAGCATCGTCCTCTCCGATGAGTGACCACCGTGACTGACATGGTCGAACTGGCGAGGACGTCCCGCGTACTGGAAGTGCCCGCAACGGTGGGGGCACTGGGCGAAATCGCCTCGCTCGTCCTGCGGCTGGCCGGAGCGGCGGGCCTGGGCAAGGGCGCCACCTACCGGCTCCGGCTGGCCGTGGACGAACTGGCCACGAACGTCGTGATGCACGGGTACCGGGGCGGCGACGGACGGATCACCGTCCGCGGCCGCTCCGGCCCGGGCGGGGTGCAGATCGTCATCGAGGACTGCGCACCCCCCTTCGACCCCGTCGAAGGCCGCCTGCCGCCCGCCCCCGGGGTTCCCCCGGAGGACCGGCGGATCGGCGGCCTCGGCATCCACCTGGCGCTGACCAGCGTGGACGAGTTCGCCTATGCGCACAGGGACGGCCGCAACATCAGCACCCTGACCGTGAAGGCTGAGGGGACGGACCGATGCCCTCCACGACCGTGATCATCCTCGACGCCCACCCGCCACCGCCGCCCGAGCTGCTCGACGCCCTGCGGACGATGGACGCGGCACTCGTCACCCGCTCCCTCGCGGAGCTGCGCGAAGGCGCACTGGAACTGCTGCCCGTCGCGGACGTGCTGCTCGCCCCGGCCGAGTCCGACGGGGAGGCCGTGCGGATGGCCGTACGCCGGCTGCGCCGCTGGGCCGGGGCCCCCATCGTGGTCGTCTGGACCGTGACGGAGTTCGCCGCCCTGGAGGAGCACGTCCGGATCGGGCACGACTACCTCGTACCGCCCTTCCTGCCCGCCCTCGTCGGGGCCCGGCTGCACAGCTGCTCGGAGCGCGCCGGACTCGGCCGCACCCTGCGGGAGGCCGACGCCCGCGCCGAGCTCATGGGCTACGAGAAGGAACTGGAGATCGGCCGGGAGATCCAGGCGGGCTTCCTGCCCGAATCGATGCCCGTCCCCGACGGCTGGGAGATCGACGTGCGGTTCCGTCCCGCCCGGCAGGTCGCCGGCGACTTCTACGACGTCTTCGAGATCTCCCGCGGCCGCCGGCTCGCCTTCGTCGTCGCCGACGTCTGCGACAAGGGGGTCGGAGCCGCACTGTTCATGGCGCTCATCCGCTCCCTGCTGCGGCACACCGCGCAGAACAGCGGCCTGCAGCACCTGGTCGCCGCCGGACGCGCCGGTGGCAGCCGGCGGATCCCGGTGGTCGGCGCCACCCCGCTGCTCAACGCCGTGACCGCCACCAACGGCTACCTCACCCGCAACCACCTGCGGCAGGGCTATTTCGCCACCCTGTTCTTCGGGGTGCTCGACCCGCTCACCGGCAGCCTCGTCTACATCAACGGGGGCCACAACCCGCCCCTGCTGCTGCCCGCCGACGGCAGCCCGCCCGTCGCTCTCCCCATCACCGGACCCGCCGTCGGAATCCTGCCCGACTGCGTCTACACCCTCGGCTACGCCCAGCTCGACCCGGGCGACACCCTGTTCGCGTTCACCGACGGAGTCCCCGAGGCCCGCTGTCCGAACGGCAGCTTCCTCGGCGACGACCGGATGCTGGAACTGCTCGCCGGACCACCGGTCAGCGGCAAGGACGTGGTCGACCGGATGGACTGGGCCGTGCGCGAGCACACCGGCACGGCCGAACAGCACGACGACGTCACCATGCTGGCCCTGCACCGGCCACGCGCGGCGCGGGGGCCGCGCGCGGACGGCGCCGGCACACGGGTGGTGGCCTAGATGACCCGCACCATCGTCGTGCACTCGCACCGCGGTGGGACGGGCAAGTCCTCGGTACTGGCGAACCTCGCGCTGCTCCTCGCGGCCGAGGGACGCCGGGTGGGGGTGGTCGACACCGATATCCAGTCACCCACCCTGGACCTGCTGTTCCGCCTGGGGCCCGGCGCCTCCCTGACCGACTACCTGCTCGGCCGCTGCGAGATCGAGACCACCGCCCAGCAGACGGGCGTACCCGGGCTGTACGTCGTACCGGCGCGGACCGGGGCGGCCGCCCTGCGCGAGATCATGGCCGGGGGCTACGACGTGGGGCTGCTGCCGGAGGGCTTCGACCGGCTGGCCGTCCACCACGCCCTCGACGTGCTGCTGCTCGACACCCACGCCGGGCTCAACAACGAGTCGGTGACCGCCATGGCGAGCGCCGACGTACTGATGATCATGGCGCGGGCCGACCGGATCGACCTGTCCGGCGTGGAGGAGACCATCGCCCTCGCCGGACGCCTGACCTGCCGGCGGAACCTGGTACTGAGCATGGCCCCCGAGGGCATCGACCGGGAAGCGGCCCGCCGGCGCTCCGAGGCGGTCTACAAGGCGCCACTGGCCGGAATCCTTCCCTACTCGCCGGAAATGGCGGCTCTGTACGGGGAACGCATATTTGCCGAAGCCCACCCCGACCACCCCCTGGTCGGTGAATTCCGCACCATCATCTCGGCGTTGGACGCACGTGACGAAGTATCGCGGGCCTGACGTCATCCCCCTTACGCCCCCTGCGGGTGGCGTGTTGAATCGGCAGCGAATCCAGAACAAGGAGAGAATCATGAAGATTCTCGTCGTCATGACGGCCAAAGCCACACTGCATCTGCTGGACGGTGAACAGCACCCCTCGGGATTCTGGGCCGAGGAATTCGTCGTGCCCTTCTCCCTCTTCAAGGCGGCCGGCCACGACGTGGACGTGGCGACGATCGGAGGCAGGGCGCCGACCGTCGACCAGACGAGCATCGACCCCCAGTTCCTCCGGTGGGTCCGCCCCCAGGGTTCGCCGGACGAGGACGCGGCCAACGCCGCCGAGTACGTCCGGGTCATCGCGGACACCCCCCAGCTGAGAGCCCCCATCGCACTGGAGACCCTCACCGAGAAGGACATCACCGACTACGACGGCGTGTACGTCAGCGGCGGCCACGGCGCCATCGGCGACCTCCCCAAGTCCGACGAACTCGCCCAGATCCTGCGCTGGGTCATCGCGCAGGACAAACCGCTCGCCACCGTGTGCCACGGTCACACCTCGCTGCTCGCCCTGCGTGACGGCGAAGGCCGCTGGCCCTTCGAGGGCTACCGGATGACGGCCTTCTCGCACAGCGAGGAGCTGGTCACCAACATGGCCGGCCGGCTCCCGCTGATCCTGGAGGTGGAACTCACCCGGCTCGGCGCCCGATACGAGAAGGCCGAAGCCATCTGGGACTCGCACGTGGTCGTCGACCGCAAGCTGACGACCGGCCAGAACCCCTACTCCTCCAAGGCCCTCGCCGAGACCTTCTTGACGCAGCTCGCGAAGGGCTAGAACCGCCCCGCACCCGACACCGGAAGGCAGCCATGACCAAGCGTGAGCTGAGCGGCCAGCCCCTCGCGAACCCCGGGAAACTGTTCATCGGCGGCGCCTGGGTTCCGGCCCAGGACGGCCGTACCGAACCGGACATCAGCCCCGTGGACGGGCAGGAGATCGTACCGGTGGCCCAGGCCGCCGCCGCCGACGCGGACGCGGCCGTCGCCGCCGCCCGCACGGCGTACGAGGAAGGCCCCTGGAGCAGACTGTCCGCCCAGGAGCGCGCGTTGCGGCTGAACCGGGTCGGTGAGCTCATCGAGCGCGACCTGGAGGAGATCGCACTGCTGGAGACCGTGGACATGGGCAAGCCGTTCGCGTTCTCCAGCACGGTCGACGCACCCATGGCCGCCCAGCTCATGCACTACTACGCCGGGGCCGTGACCCGCGTCGACGGCTCCTCGCGCGCCCCGGCCGGCGGTCAGCTCGCCTACACCCTGCGCGAACCGCTGGGCGTGGTCTGCGCCATCACCCCGTTCAACTTCCCGCTGCTGCTGTCGATGACGAAGATCGCACCGGCGCTCGCGGCGGGCAACACGGTGGTCCACAAGCCCTCCCCGGCCACCCCGCTGACCGCCCTGAAGATCGCCGAGCTCTTCCAGGAGGCGGAGATCCCCGACGGGGTGCTGAACGTCATCACCGGTCCGGGCGTGGAACTGGGGGAGACCCTCACCGGCCACCCCGACATCGACAAGATCGCCTTCACGGGCTCCACCTCGGTCGGCCAGACGATCATCCGCAAGGCGGCCGGCACCCTGAAGAAGGTGACGATGGAGCTCGGCGGGAAGTCCGCCAACATCGTCTTCGCCGACGCCGACCTCGACGCCGCCGAGGAACTCGCCTTCTTCGGCATCTACTACAACAAGGGCGAGATCTGCACCGCCGGTTCCCGGCTGCTGCTGCAGCGCCCCATCCACGACGAGATGGTCGAACGCCTGGTCCGCCGGGCCGCCGACCTCAAGCCCGGCGACCCGCGCGACCCGGCCACCCTCTTCGGCCCGCTGGCCCACCGCGGCCAGTTCGACAAGGTCAGCTCGTACATCGAGGTCGGCGAGAAGGAAGGCGCGACCCTGCGCACCGGCGGTACCGGCTGGACCCCCGAGGGCGCCTCCAGCCAGGGCCTGTACTTCCTGCCGACCATCTTCACCGGCGTCGACAACGGCATGCGGATCGCCCAGGAGGAGATCTTCGGGCCGGTTCTGTCGATCATCCCCTTCGACACCGAGGAGGATGCCGTACGCATCGCCAACGACAGCGCGTACGGCCTCGCCGCCGGCGTCCACACCAAGGACCTTCGGCGTGCCCACCGGGTCGCCTCGCAGATCAAGGCCGGCACGGTCTGGGTCAATTGCTACAACCAGTACGACCCCGCCGTGCCCTACGGCGGCTACAAGGCCTCCGGCTACGGCCGCGAGTGCGGCCCCGAGTCGCTGGAGAGCTACACCCAGACCAAATCGGTCTGGATCGGCATGGACTGAGAGCGCTGCCGAGGACCGACCGAGAGCGCTACCGAGACCCCATTCCCGAGGAGCGGCAATGCGGACAGGCATCATCGGCACCGGGCGGATCGGCTCGACCCTGGCCAGGATCCTCGTGGCGGCAGGCCACCAGGT
>NZ_JBSGZP010000022.1:0-26630 GCF_053611065.1 Streptomyces sp. NPDC054840 | reverse complement strand
GGCGTGCGGGGACGAGGTCGATACCGATCACCTGGCCGGCCCCGCGGTGAGCGGCGATGCGGGTGCACATGTCACCGATGGGTCCGAGGCCCAGGACGGCCACGCTGCCGCCGGCCGGGATATCGGCGTAGGCGACGGCCTGCCAGGCGGTCGGCAGCACGTCCGACAGGAACACGAAGCGGTCGTCGGGCGGCCCCTCGGGAACGGGGATCGGGAGGGTGTCGGCGAAGGGGACGCGCAGATACTCGGCCTGCCCGCCGGGCACCTGCCCGTAGAGCTTGGTGTATCCGAACAGGCTCGCGCCACTGCCGTGTTCATGGACTTGGGTCGTCTCGCACTGCGAGTGGAGCCCCCGCTCACACATGAAGCAGGTCCCGCAGGACACGTTGAACGGTACGACGACCCGGTCGCCGACCTTCAGCTCCCGTACCTCGGGCCCGACCTCGGCGACCACGCCCATCGGCTCGTGCCCCAGGATGTCCCCCGCGTCCAGGAACGGCCCCAGCACTTCGTAAAGGTGCAGGTCGGAGCCGCACAGCCCGGTTGTCGTCACCTTGATCACAGCGTCCGTGGGATCGATGATCTGCGGATCCGGAACGGTCTCCACCGTCACGTTGCGGCGGCCCTGCCAAGTCACGGCTTTCATTACGCCTCCTCATGTCGGGTCCGCATTCCGGACCTTTCCGTCTACCCCGTCCTGGTACTCGCACGCACCGGGAGCACGGCCTCCGGATCACATACGAGGCCCGCTGATCTGCGAGAACGCCTAAGTGCGGTCCAGATGGACGTGGATGGTCTTGCCGCCTTGCCCTCCCGTATGCCGCACATCGACCTCTGTGCCGAGTCGGTTGACGAGGTGCCAGCCCCATCCGCCTTCCCCCTGCTGACCGGGGTCCCGTAGCCGGGGATCGGCACTGCTGGTGTCGCTGACGTCGACGTCCAGGCCGCCGTCGGGTGTCCTGTGCATTTCCAGCACGCAGCCGCCGGACGTGTGACGGACGGCGTTGGTGACCAGCTCGCTGATCACCAGCAGGGCCGTGTCGCGTGCGACGGCCGTGAACGCGCGGTCGCCCGCCTCCGACGGTTCCAGGAAGCCGCGGGCTGCGCTCCTGGCAGCGGCCGCGGCACCCGGACCGTTCAGCTCCAGGTGCAGGATCGGAAGGAGGGGCATGGATCGGCTCCGAAAGCCACGACGAGTCCAGGGGCGTACCGGGTGTGACGCCCTCCGTAGTGCCCCTGCCCCCTGCGGCCCGGCCCAGTCACCCCCGCAGGCGAATACCGGGCCGTGACGGGCGCGGGCGTTCACGTCACTCGTTCTGCTCAGCGTTCGCGATCACGAGACTCCCTCCGCAACGCGTCGTATCGGGCTGGACGGCACCGTGACCCGCCGAGCTGTTCCTTCCCGGGGCACGCCGGACGCAGCGTCGCGCTGTCTCCAAGCACCCACCAGCCGGATCCGGCTCCCGTCGTGCCGGTCGCCTTCGCAGCGGGCAAGGACGACCATGGAGCAGGGGCCGGCGGGGAGAATCGAGGCGTGTTGTGATGGCTCGTGACGCTGCGGAAGCGGCGCAGCAGTGAGCGCGGAGGAGACCGTCCCGGCGGTGCCGCAAGGCCTGGGACCCGTCCTGGCGTGGGTGCTCGAGCGCTCCCACGGTGCCTCCGCACTGGAGCTGCCCGGTGTGATCGGTGAGGCCGCCCGTCGGCTCGGGATCTCGCGGACCCGTCTCTACCTGGCCGACCTGCAACAGCGGCGGTTGCTCCCGCTGCCCCGGCCCGACCTCACGGCGGAGGAACGCAGAGGTCTCGACGTCGACGGCTCCCTCGCCGGTCTGGCCTACCGCACCCAGGAAGTGCAGTCGACGCGCGGCGGGGACACGACCTGGTTCCCCATGGTCGACGGCATCGAGCGGATCGGGGTCATGCAGACCCTCACCTCCGGCCCCGACTCCGGCCCCGACTCCGGACTGCTGGAGGCGGGCCGTGCGCTGGCGAGCCTGGCGACCCTCTTGGTGGTGTCGAAATTCACCCACCACGACCCGCTCGTCCGGGGGCAGCGGGTGCGGCCGATGACCCTCCAGGCGGAACTGCTGTGGGCGTTCCTGCCGCCCCGGACCATCGGCACCGCCCTGGCCACTTCCTCTGCCGTGCTGGAGCCCGCGTACGACATCGGGGGCGACGCCTTCGACCACTGCTTCATCGACGGGGTCCTTCACCTGACGCTGGTCGACGCGATGGGTCACGACCTCGCTTCCGGGGGCGCCAGCGGCGCCGCTCTGGCCGCGTGCCGCTCCACCCGCCGCTCGGGCGGCGACCTCCCCGACATCGTCTCCGCCATCGACCGCACGCTGGCCCAGTGGATCCCGGACCGGCTCATGACCGCCGTCATCGCCGAACTCGACACCGCTCAGGGGGACTTCACCTGGATCAATTGCGGCCATCCGCCGCCGCTCCTCATCCGCGACGGCCACGTGCTGCAGAACGCCCTCGAACGCCCGCCCCATCTCCCCCTCGGCTTCGGCTTCCACACCCCGGTTCCACCGGCACAGGAACACGTGCGGCTCCAGCCCGGCGACCGCGTTCTGATGTACAGCGACGGCATCACCGAAGCGCGCTCCCCCGAAGGCGACCTCTTCGGCGAGGAACGCCTCGCCGACACCGTCATCCGCTCCACCGCCTCGGGAGACAACGCCCCCGAAGCACTGCGCCGCCTCGTCAACCTGCTCATCCACCACCAGCACCACCTGCGCGACGACGCGACGATCTTGCTCATCGAATGGCACCCCTTCCCCCGGACGCACTGACCGGGCCGGCCCGGGGGTGCTCCGGCCGGAAGCGCGATCGCCCGACCGGGCCGTCCGTGTTAGATGTGCGTGAGGCAGGGCAGGCGCAAGGAGCGATCCTCTCCGAGGAAGGCGCATACCGACCGCGACGGCTCAGGGCCCAGGCGGCTGCTCGTACGGCATGGGCGGGCCTGGCCCGGGGCGAAGGGCCCCCTCCGCAGCCGTCGGAAGGGAGTCTCGTCATGTCCGGGCGGAGGCTCTCCCACGAGGAGAAGAAGGAACTCGCCGGCATCGAAACCGCTCTGCGCGACGACCCGTGGTTCCGCGTGCTCTCTTCCGAGTACGGCCTCGTCCCCGCTCACGGGAAACGGCGGGGGGCCGGGGCTGGGTCCTGGAGTCTTCCTGCCGCATTGTGGTGCGCCGTGTTCCTGTCCTTGGCGCTGCTCGTGCCGGCCGCGGCCACGTCGGCTCCGCCCCTGATCGCGGCTTTCGCCGTCAGCTACGCGATGACGTCGGGTCTCCTGGTGGCCCTGGTACTCCGGTGGTGCGCCAGGCATCCCGACGGCCCGGAGCACTGACGCCGCCGCGCGGCTGTCATTCCGTTGCCCGGTCCAGGGTGAACAGGGCTCCCTGCGGATCCCGCAGTGCGACCTGCGAGGGCCGGCCGGTATCGGCCGGGCCGGGCACCTGTGTCGCCCCCTGTGCGAGGGCGCGCTCCCGTGCGCCGTCCAGGTCGGCGACCTTGAAGTGGACCAGCCACCGGGGACGGTCGTGGGACTGCTCGGCAGCCGCCTCGACGGGCCCGCTGTTCAGCCTGGCGACCGCTTCACCGGCGCTGCGCAGCACCACCCGATCGTCCTCGTAGGAAGCCGCGCAGTACCCGGGAACGTCCTCGCCCCACTCCAGCACCGGCCCGTAGAACAGGGCCGCGTCGAACGCGTCGCGGGTGAGCAGCTCCAGCCAGGCGGGGGCCCGCCCGCCGCCGACGCTCCACCCGGACAGCACAGGCCCCTCCCACAGGCCGAACCCGGCGCCGTCGCGGTCCGCCACCAGGGCTGCCCTGCCGGATCCGTAGGACACGGGGCCGACACCCACCGTGCCCCCTCGTTCCCGTAGCCGTGCGACCGCGTCGTCGGCGTCCTCCACCGAAAAATACGCCGTCCAGGCCACCGGGACGGCCAGTTCGCCGGCGATCGCCCCGAGGCCCGCGACGGGCACGCCGCCCAGCTCCGCCACCGAGAACCCGTCCCGGAGACCACCGGGCCTGAACGTCCAGCCGAGCACCGTTCCGTAGAAGGCCTCGGCAGCCTCCAGGTCGCGCGCCATCAGGCTCAACCAGCACGGGGCACCGCGGGTCCGCGCCGCCACGAGGGCCATGGTCACCACCTCCCGTTGCCGGGCCGTACAAGGAATACGGTCATCGTTCTGCCCGCCTCGACGCACGACCTGCCCTCGTCCCGAACACCGCGCGAGGGAGCGGTCCAGGAGCGAGGCCCAGCACCTACCCGCCTCGGGTCGCCGTACTCCCCAAGACGTGGAGCCGGGTTCGCTGGGGCTGTCCCGGGCCCACGTCGACAAGGCACTGTCCCGCCTCGTCGAGTGGGGACTGGCGACCAGGTCGGCGGACGAGCAGTTCACCGCGGCGCCGCCGGCCATGGCGCTCGGCGCGCTCATCAGCCAGCGCCGGGACGGGCTGCGCATGGCCGAGCACGCACTGGGTGACCTTCGCCGAGGAACACCGGGCGGCGATGACCGGGAACAGCATCAGCGATCTGATCGAGGTCGTCACGGGTGTCGACGCGATCCGCCACCGCTTCCTCCAGGTGCAGCAGGCGGCCCGCACGCAGGTCCGAAGCTTCATCACCGCTCCGTTCGTCGCTCTGTCGCCCGACGAGAACACGGCAGGACCGGGTGGCCATCGGCCGCGGTGTGCACTTCCGGGCGGTATTGGACCGGGCCGTGCCGGCAGAGCCGGGCATCATCGACGATGCGATCGATTCACTGCGCAAGGGCGTGCAACTGCGTGTCGCCGACGAGCTGCCGATGAAACTCGTGCTGGCCGACGCCGACCTCGGCCTCGTCCCGCTCACGGGCACGCCGGACGGAGAGCCCGGGGCCGTACTGCTGCACCGCAGCGGCCTGTTGGACGCGTTGGACGCACTGTTCGAGACGGTGTGGCGCACCGCCCACCCGCTCGAACTCTCGGGCACCGGTGGGGAGGCCGAAGCCGCCGTCGAGCTCGGTGCGACGGGCCCGGCCGATCTCGACCGGAGGATCCTCGCGCTCCTCCTGGCCGGCCTGACCGACCAGACGGCCGCGGCACAACTCGGTCTGTCACCGCGGACGCTGCACCGACGCCTGCGCCACCTCACGGACATGGCCGGAGTACGAACCCGGATGCAGTTCGGTGGTTACGCCGTCCGGCACGGCTGGGTGGGGCCGCTCTGACACGCTCATACGCGGTCGAGGCGGTCCGCGCCGTCGAATCCGAGACCGCAGGGCGGCCCGGTGAACAGACCGAGGAGGCCGGTTTCGCCTCCGGGAAGGCCGCCACGCCCCAGTCCCCCCGAGGCGGCGGGTGCGCCCGAGGTGACGGTGGAGGCCGGCACCGGTGAGGGCGGCCCAAGGCCCGCCCCCGACCGCCGTCTTCAGGCTCGGGCGCTGGTTCCGCGGGCTTCTTTCAGCGGCGACGTGCGCAGGTCCAAGCCCCCATGCCCTGGATCTTGGCGAGTCTCTCCGCCGTCGCGATCTGCTGCGCCTTCGTGGCGAGGTCCGCGCGTGGTGCGTACTTGCGGCCTCCTGCCGCTCTCCAGCTCGACTGGGTGAACTGCAGTCCGCCGTAATGGCCGTTGCCGGTGTTCGCCCGCCAGTTACCGCCGGATTCACACCGTGCGATGGAGTCCCAGTCGCGGTTCTGTTTGGAGTGCACCACAGCGGCGTCAGCCCCGGACGCATTCAGCAGCATCACAGTCAACAAAACGACAGGGGCGAGCAGTTGGCCGATCGCGCTCCGGCTGCACCGGTCCTTGCGTTGGCTCGACATCAGTCCTCCTTCGCTGTTGGGGCGGGCCTGCCACGAACAGCGGGTGGGCCCGCGCACGACCTCCTTCGGGTCGCTGCCACAGCACAGCACGGCGCTGCGTACCTTCAGCGGCACTTGCCGTCGGCGAAGGAGTGACGCCACCCGAACGGACGCCACTGCCTCCAGAACCAGTGGCAGCGGTCAAGCGCACTCGACGACCGGCGTCCGGACGCGCACGTCCTCGTACCCCGCAGCGACGGCATGCGGCCCGTGACCGTGACTCCGTCCACCCGGGCGACCGGAGCAGGCGGTCAGCCGTGTTGCGGCAGCATCGCCGGTTCCAGCCGGTTGACGGCGATCATCTCCTCCGCCGCCAGCAGCGCGCCGTGGGCGCTGGGCTGGCCCATCACGACGCAGAGGGCGTACGCGGCCTCCTCCAGCTGGCCGCGCATGCCGGCGTCGTCGGGAGCCGCCAGCGCGCGGCGGCGGGCGGCACGCAGGTGGTTCACGTGCCGACGCAGGTCGTCCGGGTGTGGCGGCGACCAGGAACCGGGCGGAACATCCGGCAGGGTCCGGGCCCGGGCGAGGCAACGGCGCAGTGCGTCCTCGAAGGCGGCCGGGACGGGGTCACCGATGCGCGCGGCCAGAACGGCTTCGGCCGTCTCGTGGAGGCCGATTCCCGCGGCCACGGCCACCTCTGCCAGGATCCGGCGGGCCCTGGACGCGGTACAGGGGACAAGGGCCATGAGCACACCCGAGGCCCCGGCAACGGCGCCCCGGGCCTCCTGAGCTCCGGACGGTCCGCCCGCCCGCACGGGAGGCGCCACGGACGTCCGGCCCTGCTGTACCGGTTGTTCCATCCGTCCGCTCCTTCGCATCGGTGTTCATGGAGTCCTGCTGTGTAGCAGGCGGAAACGATGCCGACGGGCGAACACGCCGTTCCCATGGCCTCGATCGCCCGATCCGGCTCCGTCGCGGGCTCCCGGTTGACGCCTCGTACGGCCTCGCGTCCGGGCCCCTCGTCCACCGTGCCCGGGTCGGGGCGGCCGGCCTGACCGGACTCGGGTACACGTACGGCGCGTCGTCGGACGCGCCGTCGGATGGGCCGTCGGATGGGCCGTGCTCAGGTCCGGCGCTCGGGTCCGGCCGGGATTCAGTGGCCGAGAGCGCGCTTGGGTTCGGACTTGTCCATCTTCGACTTCTGCGGTCAGCCCGCCGCGCCGTCGACGCGCAGACGCACCTGCTCCTCCAGGCGGGCGAGACTGCTGTCGAGGGCTTCGTTCGCCGCCCGTTCCCCGGGATCGGTCTCCCCGGTGAGGAAGGAAAGGTGCACCGTCACCTCGGCGGGACCCCCGTCATGGCCGGCCACCTGCAGCCACCCGGTGTACCCGCCGTTCTCGCGGCTCCCCCATTCGAGCCGCATCTGGTCCGCCCTGGCGCGCAGAACGGCCGCCTTGTCGCCCTCGGCGCCGTCCTCACGCACGCGCACAGCCGGCAGCGTGTCGGCCTGCACATGCAGTTCGCGAGGGAGCCACTGGTCCATCTGCCCGACGTTGGACGCCTGGTCGAAGACGTGCTCCGGCAGGGCGGGCATCGTACGGGACCGCTCGTACTCGGTCATGGGATCGCACACCTCTCGTTCGTTCGGCATCGTCCGTACCGGCGTCTGCCCGCCCCGGTCGCCGTCACGCACACGCCACGGCACAGCGGCGCCGCTACGGCGCAGGCCGGGCGAGGTGGGCCTCGGCCGCGAGGACGGCCTCGTGCACGGTCGGCCGCCCCATCAGCACGCACAGGGTGCAGGAGACGTCATCCATGGCGCGCAGCGCCGCGGGATCCCCCGGCGTGACCCCGAGGCTGGCCCGGCAGCCCCGCATCCGCGTCAGGGCCTCCTCGACCCTGGTCCTGGTCGGCAGGAGCCCGACGAGCGGCCACGCCGGCCGTCCGGAGGTACGAGCCGCCTCCATCGCCCGGCGCACGGCCCGCTCCACGTGTACGGGCACCGGAGTGCCGCAGGAGCCCCCGACCACGGCCGCCGCCACGGCGTCGGGGGTCGTGCGCACGAGGTCCGCGGCCGCCGCGAGGATCCGGTGCGCGTCACGGACCCCGCACGGTGTCGCGGCCATCAGCATGCCCAACCGCCGGGGAGGTCGTCGGGGCTCCGGCCGGGGGCCCGGCGGGTGTGTCCGAAGCGATGCCAGCGGCGACGGTCGGGCGCGGAGGACGGTCACCGGCTGGAGACACGTGGGATCCCTTCGTCCAGGGCGAGAGGCGGGGGTGGTCCCGGGGCGTGACGTGACGAGACGCTTACGGAAGGTATTCCCGCGAGGCACGCGCCGGTACCTGCGGCACGCCGTGCCCGTGGCGGTTCCGCGCTCCGGAATTTCCGTGGGACGGCCACCGGTTCGCCCGGCCCGAGCCGTGGGATGGTGGGAGGGATGGACCAGCCTGGTTCCGTCGTATCGAGGCTTCGGCGCCCCCGCCTGCCGGACGGGCTCCCCTCGCGGCCTTAACGCGCCGGACATGTGCACGGCGCCCGCCGTACACCCGGACCAAGGCCCTTGCGGGTCTGCTGTTCAAGGCTGCCGCCCCCTAGGTGGGGAAGCCCCGTGACCTCCTGTCTTGCCCGGACCCAATTCCTGGGTGCCTACGCCGTACTGACCCTGTGTCCCGGCCCCCGCACCGGCCGGGCCGTGGAATGCCGTAGCCGACTCGCCCCGGCCCTCGCTCTGCTCCCGCCCGGCGTCACGTGTCTCGTCCTGGATCTGGGCCACGTAGCGGCCGCCGATGCGACCGACGTCCTGCCGGTCGTGAAGGCCTGGGCCGCGAGGCGCTCGGTTTCCCTGGTGCGAATCGAGCGCGATGACGCCCCGGGACGTCCGCCCGTCCGCCTCGTCCACATTCCGCGGTGCGAGGAGGAGCGCTCGTTGCCCCACACGCTCGCGGCGCGGGTGATCGTGCAACGGGCCACGGGAATCCGTCTCGCACACAGGACGGATCCCCCGTGCCGCGGCAGCTGACCGCCCCGGCACGGCCGACAGTCACCCGGTCAATGGCGCACGTGCTGTGCGCGATGGAGGAAAATGGGGGAACGGGCTGCCACAGGAGGTGAAGCGCCGTGGATCCTGTCCACCCCGACGACGTACCTTCCGGGGGCGGCGGTCCGCTCCCGCAGGACGGGGAGAAGGGCAGGCTGCACAGCCTGTTCAGCGGTGCGGTCGACGGCGTTGCCGGCCACGATGTGCCCGCTGCCCTGTGCCGGGCCTGCGTTGACCTGATGGACGTGACCGGAGCATCGGTGTCGCTGTCCGGTGAGGATCCCGACATCCGCACCTTGTGGTGGTCGAGCGACGAAGTGGCCGGCCGCCTCGCCGAAGCCCAGTACACCCTGGGCGACGGGCCCTGCGTCACCGCGCTCACCCACCTCGCCCCTGTCCTGGCCGCCGACCTCACCCGTGGGCCGGATGCCGTCCGCTGGCCCGTTTTCGCCCAGCAGGCCGTCGAACTGGGCGTGCGGGCGGTGTTCTCACTGCCGCTGCACCACAGCGCCGTCGCCATCGGCACCCTCGACCTGTACCGCGACCGGACCGGCGCCCTCTCCAAGAGCGACCGCTCCTTCGCGTTCCTCGCCGCCGACGCGATCACGACGGCCCTGCTCGCCCTCCAGGCGCAGGATTCCGGAAACGGCCTCGGAGCGTCCTGGCTGGACGAGGCGGAGACGGACCACGAAGAGGTCCACCAGGCCACCGGAATGATCATGGTGCATCTGGGAGTCGACCCCCACCACGCACTGGCCCGCCTGAGGGCCTACGCCTTCTCCCACGGACAGACCGTGACGGAGGCGGCGTTCGACGTCATCGCCGGGAGGATCACGTTCCATGACTAAGCCCGCCCCCACCCGCGGGCCGGAGGAGGGAAGCGGTGAAACCGGCATGAACACCCGCGAGCGACAGCTCACCGAAGCGTTCGTAGCGCTCAGTGACACCCTCGCCGACGAAGTGGACGGCCTCGTCCTCCTCGGCCGGCTCACCCGGCACAGCGTCGCCCTGACCGGCATCGACGCCGCGGGCGTCATGCTCGTCAACTCCCGCGGGCGCCTGCGCCCCACCACCGCCACCGAGCACACGGTCGAACTCACCGAGATGTGGCAGGCCCAGATCCGGCAGGGTCCCTGCATCGACGCGTTCAGCCGGGGCATCCCCGTACACGCCGGCGACCTCGAAGCCGACCGGGACCGGTGGCCCGATTTCGTCCCCCTCGCCCTCACCGCCGGCTATCGGAGCGCCCACGCGGTGCCCCTGATCGCCCGGAGCGAGACCATCGGTGCCCTCAACCTCCTCGCACAGCGGCCCACCCGGCTCGGCGAGGCCGAGACACACCTGCTGCGCGCCCTCGCCGATGTCACCACCACCGCACTGATGACCTGGAAGCAGGACAGTCTCCGAGCCGAGGACATCGCCACCCGAACCCAGGCCGTCCTCTCCGGGAAGGCCGTCTTCGACACCGCGACCGGGATGATCGCCGCGACCGCCGACATCACCCCGGCCCAGGCGGCCCGGCACCTCACCGCCTTCGCCGAGCGTCACCACCAGCGCCCCACCGAGATCGCCGCCGATGTCGTCCGACGCCGCATCATGCCCGGAGCCCTGCTGGGCGAGCTCTCGTGACGCCCACCGGCGCGAGAGGGACGGCCGGACCGTAACGCCCCACCGTCACGGGTACGTCGGTGAGGGCTCAGATGTCCAGGGATACGGCGACGGCGACGGACAGGGGTCATCGATCCGTGTCACTGGTGACCGTTCACGCCGTCCGCGATGAGGGAGCCACCGATGCCCAGCAGCCACACGTCCTTGGCCAGAGCGATTCCCTGCTGTGTGGGACGCAGGCTGCCTTCTTCACGCATCCCCGGCGTCCGCAGGTAGAGTCCTAGCGTGCCGACGGAGAAGGCGGTCAGCGCAGCCCCGGCGACAGCGGCAGGGACGACCGGCACGAGCAGCGCAGCGGCGATGGCGAACTCGCCGGCCGAGAGCAGCCGGACGAACTTCTGGGCGTCCTGCTTGCCCAGGAACGGGTAGGTGGTCGCAGCGAACTGCTGCAGTCCCTCAGCAGTCGCCTCGTCCGCGCGGAGCTTCGACAGGGCGGAATTCAAGAAGAACGTCCCTGCCGTCAGCCTCAGCGGCAATTGCCTCGCAGCGGGACCCCACGCCGAACAGGAAGCCATGCGGAACCTCCCAACATCGACCCCCACCTACCACCCTGGCACGCCCTCGGACCGTGTCAAACGGGCGTCGCCGCTCTCCGGGAGCCGACGGGGGCACCGCATCCCGTCGCACCGCTGTTCCCGCGCGCCGTCGCGGAGCGTGCGGTACCGCACGCCCTGCCGGCGGCCTCTGCAGGGGCGAGGTCTCCGCCGCGATTGCTGGGAGGGCGGATCAGGCGGCGAGCCGGGGTCGCCGCGATTCGGCCTGCCCGGAGCGGAGGGCGCCTGCGAGCCGGGGCGTGTCGATACCCTGAGCCCCGACGGGGCGGACATTCGGAGGGGAATCGCGTGAGTGTGGGGGATTCGTTGTCGCAGGTGCCGCGGATGCGGCTGGACGAGCTGCTGGACGAACTCCAGGTGCGCATCGACGCGGTGCGCGGCACCCGGGACCGGGTCCACAGCCTGCTGGAGGCGGTCGTGTCGGTGGGGCGGGAGCTGGATCTCGCCCAGGTGCTCCGTCGGATCGTGGAGGCAGCCGCCCTGCTGGTCGACGCCGAGTACGGCGCGCTGGGCGTCATCGGCCCCGACGGCCGCACCCTGTCGCAGTTCCTGACCGTGGGGCTCACCGAGAAGGAGATCGCGGAGATCGGCCCGCTGCCGGCCGGCCACGGCCTGCTCGGGGAGGTCATCCATCACCCCGAACCCCTGCGCCTGACCGATCTCGGCGCGCACTCCTCCTCCTACGGCTTTCCGGCTCACCACCCGCCCATGCGCACCTTCCTCGGTGTGCCGATCCGGGTCCGCGACGAGGTGTTCGGCAACCTCTACCTCACCGACAAGCGCGGCGGGATCGACTTCGACACCGAGGACGAGACGGTCATCTCCACCCTCTCCGTGGCGGCGGGCGTGGCGATCGACAACGCGCGACTGTACGAGGGCTCACAGCGCCAGCAGCGCTGGCTCAGGGCAAACGCGGAGATCACCGAGAGCCTGCTGTCAGGCAGTTCGCGCCCGGCGGTGCTGCAGCTCATCGCCCGCCGTGCGCAGGAGATCACCGCGGCCCGCCTCGCGGACATCTCCATGCCGGTGGCAGGGATCGACGGCCTGGTCGTGGAGTTCGCGGCCGGCGCTGACAGCGAAGCCCGGCAGGGGCTCGTCGTCCCGTTCGCCGGGACGCTCTCGGGAGCGGCACACCGGACCGGCCGGTCCGTCGCGTCCCTGCACGCCTGCGATGATGACCGGTATCCGGCCGATGTCCAGGTGCAGGACGGACTGGGGCCTGCCGTGGCGGTGCCGCTGGGGACTGCTGCCGGAGCGAGCAGGGGTGTTCTGCTGCTCGCTCGCCCGGTGGGGGAACCGGCGTTCGGTGAAGGAGAACTGGAGCCGCTCGTCGCCTTCGCGGGTCAGGCGGCACTCGCGTTGGAGCTGGCCGAGCGGCGCCGGGACGCCGAACAGATCGCTCTGCTGGAGGAACGTGACCGGATCGCCCGCGACCTGCACGATCTCGCCATCCAGCGGCTCTTCGCCACCGGCATGACCCTGCAGAGTGCCGCCCGCCTCGTCGAACACGAGGGGGCTGCGGAACGGGTCGGCCGTGCGGTCGACGACCTGGACGAGACAATCAAAATCATCCGCTCGACGATCTTCGGACTCCGCACGAAGGACCGCGAGAGCGGCCCCGGCCTGCGGGCTCGCGCCGCCCGTGCCGTCGGCGACGCCGCCACAACCCTCGGACATCCGCCGCGCCTGAGCATGGAGGGCCTGCTCGATACCGACGTACCGCCGCAGATCGCCGACCACGTCATGGCGGTGCTCGGCGAACTCCTGAGCAACGCCGCCCGCCACGCACAGGCGACCCGGGTCGGCGTGACCCTCAAGGCCGGGCAGGGCGAGATCACGCTCACCGTCTCGGACAACGGCAGGGGCATTCCCGTGCAGGGCCGCAGAAGCGGCCTGCTCAACCTCGCGGAACGAGCCGAGGGCCTGGGCGGGACCTTCACCGTCGATGCGCCCGACGAGGGAGGCAGCAGGCTCATCTGGCGGGCGCCGTTGCCCACCGGGAGCTGACGCCCCGGTCACGGCGCGTCCCGGGCGGCCGGCGCGGGCCGCCGCGGCGCCTCTGCCTCCAGCCTGAATCCGGTGACGAGATCGGGGCGGATCCGCAGAGCGCCGGCCATGGGCTGTGCCACCCAGGGGCGCAGAAGTTCCGCATAGCGGTCCACCTCGCCGGAATCGGCCACCGGGCTCGCGTACCCCGTGACGACCACGCTCCACCCGAGGTGCGTGTCGGGGTCGATGACATCGGCTTCGTAGGCGACCACCACGCCGGGAACGTCGGCGGGTGCCACGAGGGAGGCGAGCGCACCGTCGTCGTGGATGCGGATGATGATGTCCCCGTCCTCGACGAGGTGGTTGACCGGACGGACGGCGGGCAACGCGTGCTGCGTGAAGACGATGCGTCCCAGGGACACCGTCGCCACCAGCCGGAGCGCCTCGGCCCTGTCCAGCTCCCGCATGCGCCGGGCAGGCGTCGTCTCACGCACTCGGCCGTCGGCGCGTCGCGTGCCATCCTGGTCCATGATGCGCACCTTCGTCGAGTACCCGATCGGTCCTTGCCGCTTTCGATTCACCAGCCTCCCTCCCCCTCCGGTGAGGGAGCCAGGGCCGAACGGTCCCCTCAGGGCTCCGATTCGGACGACGTCGCGATCACGCGACGACGAGCCGAAGATGTCTGTCGGCACCGAGCACCCGCATGGATTTGACCACCGGGGGCGGCACATCGCAGAGGAGGAGCCGCGTTCCCGAAGCACGACAGCGACGGTTCAGACGGAGGAAGAGGTCGATTCCGGCGCTGTCGCAGAAGGAGAGGCCGCACAGGTCCAGAATGAGGTTCCGGTGGCCGGCCCGTGCGAGTTCGTGGAGGCACGGCTCCACCTGCTCCACCGTGAAGAAGTCGAGCTCGCCGGACAGGGTGACTCCCAGACCGCGGTCATCACGCGTCATGGTCCTCAGGTCGATCAAGGCGGTCGTCATGGGATCCTCCGCGCTGCGTGCGGCTCCGTCGAGTCGCGCCGTCCCGGTGCCCCTTCAGTTCATCCGGTGGCGCGTGCACCCGGTAGGTCCGGCAGGCCCTCCGGGCAGGGCCGAAGGTCCCTCTTCGCAGGGCCGACCGGGTCCCAGGCGCGCCGGGCACGGACGGATGAGGGCCGATCGGCCCTGTCCGTTCTGCCCGCCCGGGAGGCAGGATGCTGAAGTTCGTGCGCCCAGGACGGACCCGGCGAAGGAGTTGCGTCATGACCGACAGCGGTGCCCTCCCCCCTACGAAGACGCCGATCACGGTCTTCCTGCTCGACGATCACGAAGTCGTGCGCCGCGGAGTGCACGACCTGCTGGACGCCGAGCCCGACCTGACCGTGGTCGGTGAGGCGGGTACGGCGGAACAGGCGCTGATCCGCATTCCCGCGCTGCGCCCCCAGGTGGCGGTGCTGGACGTGCGGCTCCAGGACGGCGACGGCGTGAGCGTGTGCCGTGAGCTGCGCTCCCGGATGCCCGAGCTGGCCTGCCTGATGCTCACGTCGTTCGACGACGAGGAGGCACTGCTGGACGCCGTGATGGCGGGGGCCTCCGGATATGTGCTGAAGCAGATCTCCGGCACCGACCTGGTCACCGCCGTCCGGACGGTGGCGTCCGGGCAGTCCATGCTCGATCCCGGAGCCACGACCCGGCTCATGGCCCGGATGCGCGGCGACGTCCCCCAGGAGGATCAGGTCCCCGGTCTGCCGGGCTTCACCGACCGGGAGAAGGAGATCCTCGTCATGGTCAGCGAGGGGCTCACCAACCGGGAGATCGGCAAGCGGATGTACCTCGCGGAGAAGACGGTGAAGAACATCATCTCGCGCCTGTTCGTCAAGCTGGGTGTGGAGCGTCGGGTGCAGGCCGCCGTCATCGCCAGTCATGCTCTGACCCCTCCGAACCGGCGCCCGGTCCCGTCCGCCGAGTGAAGGGTGCCGCGGCGGGTGGGAGGGGGCAGGGCGCACCGTACAGTCGCGCACCCCGCCCCTCCGCTCCCCCACCCCGGGACGGTCAGGAGTGCGGGACCACGGCGACCGGGCAGGCCGCATGGTGCAGGACCGCATGGGCCACGGATCCGATGCGCATTCCTATCGACGACTCGCGCGCCCGGCGGCCGACGACGAGGAGCTGCGCGTCCGACGCCGCGCTCAACAGGACCTGCCCGGCGCTGCCCCGCTCCACGTGCGCGACGACGTCGACCTCGGGGTACCTCAGCCGCCACGGCTCCAGCGCCTGCTCCAGCGCGGCCTTCTCGTACGGCTCCAGACCGCCGAACTGGTCGGCGATCCACATCGAGCCCGGGCTGTAACCGTAGACCGGGGGCAGGCTCCAGGCGCGGACCGCGCGGAGCGTGACCTTGCGTGAGGCGGCCGCCTCGAAGGCGACGCGCAGTACCTCGGCGGATTCCTCCACGCCGCCCTGCTGGCCCACGACGACCTCGCCCTCCTCCGGCACGGCCACCGGCCTGCCGTGCGCGGAGCGGACCGACACCACGGGGCACTCGACGGCAGCGATCACCTGCTGGCCGTAGGAGCCGAGCAGGAAGCCGGCCAGAGCGCTGTGCCCGCGAGTGCCGAGAACGAGCAGCTCGGCTCCCTTGGCGGCGTGCAGCAGCGCCGGCACCGCGGCGTCGGAGAGGATTTCGGCGGTGACGGTGAGCCCCGGGTACCGGTGGGTGAGCTCGCCCTCGGCCTCCCCCAGGATGTCCTCGGCGCGACGCGCTTCGGTGCTGCGGTCCTGGACGATCGGGACGGCGAGCGGCTGCCACAGCCAGGCGTGGACGACATGCAGGGGCAGGTCACGCCGTACGGCTTCGCATGCGGCCCAGTCGGCCGCGGCCCGGCTTTCCGGGGATCCGTCCACTCCGACGACGAGGGTGCGCTTCACAGGTCTGTCCTCCGTACTGATGCGCGAGGCATCGGGGTCGGCCGTCAGGGGGAGCGGCACCGGCCGGGGGTGCCGGCGCCGCTGACACCACCTTGGCCGCGACGGTCCGTCCCACACAGGGGCCGACAGTCCCTTCCCGAGGGCCGGTCCTCCCCTCGCGACGGGAACGGGGCGAGGGCAGAGTGTCGGCATCGGCTCAGTCGACGAACGTCCCGGACCGCCGCACGGAGGAGCGGACATGACCGCGTATCCCCTCTCGGAGCTCGACGCCCACTGGCGCGCAGCCAACTACCTGGCAGTCGGCCAGATCTACCTCATGGACAACCCGCTGCTGCTCGAACCCCTACGTCCGGAGCACATCAAACCGCGGCTTCTCGGCCACTGGGGCACCTCCCCCGGCCTCAATCTCGTGCACACCCACCTGAACCACGTGATCAAGGAGCGGTCCCTCGACGCCCTGTGCGTCTGGGGACCCGGCCATGGCGGCCCCGCCGTCCTCGCCAACTCCTGGCTGGAGGGCACCTACACCGAGACCTACCCCGGCATCACGCGGGACGCCGCGGGCATGGGCACGCTGTTCCGGCAGTTCTCGTTCCCGGGCGGCGTGCCGAGCCATGTGGCACCGGAAACACCGGGATCCATCCATGAGGGCGGCGAGCTCGGGTACGCCCTGTCCCACGCCTACGGGGCCGCCTTCGACCACCCGGGGCTGCTGGTCGCCTGCGTGATCGGCGACGGCGAGGCGGAGACGGGCCCGCTGGCCGCGTCCTGGCACGCGAACAAGTTCCTCGACCCGGTCCACGACGGCGCCGTACTGCCGATCCTCCACCTGAACGGCTACAAGATCGCGAACCCGACGGTGCTGTCCAGGATCCCCGAGGCGGAGCTCGACGCCCTGCTGCGCGGCTACGGCCACGAGCCCCTTTACGTCACGGGCAGCGACCCCGCCCTCGTCCACCAGGCCATGGCCCGGACGATGGAGCACGCCCTGGACCGCATCGCGCTCATTCAGCGTGAGGCCCGGACCGGCGGCACCGACCCCGGCCGGGAATACCCCCGCTGGCCGATGATCGTCCTGCGCACTCCCAAAGGGTGGACCGGCCCGGCAACCGTCGACGGCGACCCCGTCGAGGGCACCTGGCGGGCCCATCAGGTGCCGCTCGCCGGGGTGCGCGAGAGCCCCGAGCACCTGAGGCAGCTGGAGGACTGGCTGCGCTCGTACCGGCCGGAGGAATTCTTCGACGCCGACGGACGCCCCACCCCGCAGGTCCTCGCCCGTGTCCCCGAGGGTGATCGCCGCCTGGGCGCCGTCCCGTACGCGAACGGCGGCCGGCTGCTGCGGCCGCTGCCGATGCCGCCGCTCGACGCCTACGCCGTCCCCGTCGACAAGCCGGGCGGCACCCTCCACGAACCGACCCGCGTCCTGGGGCACTTCCTCACCCGGATCATGCAGGACACCGCCGAGCGGCGGGACTTCCGGGTCGTCGGACCCGACGAGACCGCCTCCAACCGCCTCGACGACCTGTACGAGGCCACCGGAAAGGCCTGGCAGGCCATCACGGAGGCCACGGACCGGAACCTGTCCCGGGACGGCCGGGTCATGGAGATCCTTTCCGAACACGTCTGCCAGGGCTGGCTGGAGGGATACCTCCTGACCGGCCGCCACGGGGTCTTCTCCACGTACGAGGCCTTCGCGCACATCGTCGACTCCATGGTCGGCCAGCACATCAAGTGGTTGAAGACCTCGCGCGAACTGGCCTGGCGCGCGCCGATCGCCTCCCTCAACTACCTGCTCACCTCACACGTCTGGCGCCAGGACAACAACGGCTTCTCCCACCAGGACCCCGGCTTCGTCGACCACGTCCTCAACAAGAGCCCCGAAGTCGTACGGGTCTACCTGCCGCCGGACGCCAACACCCTGCTCGCCGTGGCCGATCACGCCCTGCGCAGCCGCGACCAGGTCAACGTCATCGTCGCCGGAAAGCAGCCCTGCTTCGACTGGCTGCCGCTGGACGAGGCCCGCACCCACGTGACGCGTGGCGCCGGCGTGTGGGAATGGGCGGGCACCGACCACGGCTCCCGCGAACCGGACGTCGTGCTCGCCTGCGCCGGCGACGTGCCCACCATGGAGGTGCTGGCCGCCGCGGCCCTGCTGCGCGAACACCTCCCCTCGCTGGCCGTCCGGGTCGTCAACGTCGTCGACATCGCCCGTCTGATGCCTCACGAGGAACATCCGCACGGCTTGACGGACACCGAGTACGACGCGCTCTTCACCACCGACCGGCCGGTGATCTTCGCGTACCACGGCTATCCGTGGCTCATCCACCGCCTCGCCTACCGCCGCACCGGCCACCCGAACCTGCATGTGCGCGGGTACAAGGAGTCTGGTACGACGACCACCCCCTTCGACATGGTGGTGCGCAACGACATGGACCGCTACCGGCTCGTCATGGACGTCATCGACCGCGTCCCCGGCCTCGGGGGCCGGGCCGAGGGGCTGCGCCAGGCCATGGCCGACCGGCGCATCCGCCACCACGACTGGATCCGCGAGCACGGCACGGACCTGCCGGAGATCGCCGATTGGGCCTGGCCGTACTGATCGGCCCGGCCGACGGCTCACGCTCGCCGTCAGCGACGCGGGGAGGGCAACCGCAGGGAGAACCAGACCGCCTTGCCCTCCGCTGTCGGCAGCGTGCCCCAGGACTTGGCGAGGGAGTCGACGAGAAGCAGGCCTCGGCCCGATTCCGCGTCCGGGGCGGCGAAGCGGGCCTGGGGAAGCACCGGGCTTGCGTCACAGACCTCCACGCCCAGTTCCCGACCGGCCTGCCGCAGCCGGAGCCGGAGGGGCCCGCTGCCGTGGCGGACGGCGTTGGAGAGGAGCTCGGAGGCCAGCAGACAGGCCGTCTCACGCAGCTGCTCGTCGTCCCTGCCCCACGCCGCCAGGGTGGCACGCAGGAAGCGCCGACCCTCGGCCACGCTGCTCGGGGCCGCGTCCAGGACGACGGACCGCGAGGTGGCAGGGGTCTCGGGGATGCGCACGAGGAGCAGGGTGACATCGTCCGGGTTGTCGTCGGCGTCCGGGAGCAGATCGGCCAGCAACCGGTCCGCCACGGCCTCCAGGGATCCGGCCGTCGCGAGGCCCTTCTCCAGGGATCCGGCCGTCGCGAGGCCCTTCTCCAGCGCCCCGGCCAGCCCGTCGACCTGCTCTTCGATGTCGCTGCCCGGTGTCTCCACCAGCCCGTCCGTGTAGAGAGCCAGCACCGAGCCCGGCGCGACCGCGTGCCGGCTCTCGTGGTGGGGTACCTCGCCGACCCCGAGCGGCACGCTCACCTCGACCGGCAACCGGCTCACCTCGCCACCGGGAGCGGCCAGCAGGACCGGCAGGTGTCCGGCCGAGCACACCGTGATCTCGGCCGCGTCCGCGTCCACGACGAGGTAGCAGCAGGTGACGAACTGGTCCGGCAGTTCACTCACCACCGCGTCAAGGGCACGCATCAGCTGCCAGGGCGGCATCCCGGTCTTCGCCAGCGCGTGGGAGGCGGACCGCAGTTGCCCCATGACGGCAGCGGCGTCCAGCCCGCGTCCCATCACGTCGCCGATCATCACGCCGACCCGGCCGCCACCCAGCGGAATCAGGTCGAACCAGTCCCCGCCCACCCCTGCGCCCTGGCGGGCGGGGAAGTACCGGCTCGCCGTCGGCATCCCCGGCACGTCCGGCGGTGAGCCCATGAGGCTGCGCTGGAGGGTGAGAGCGACATGGCGCTGCTGCTCGTAGAGCTGGGCGAGCATCTCCTCGGCGGCTTTGCGCTCCGTGACGTCGCGGATGGCCGCGGAGACGAGCGTTCCGTCCGGGGTCTCCAGGGGGCTCAGGCTGATCTCGACCGGGAACTCGCGCCCGTCGCGGCACAGGCCGTGCAGCTCCAGCCCCGCGCCCATGGGTCTGACCTGCCGGTCGACGAAGTAGCCGTCGCGGTAGTCGGAGTGGTGGCCGCGGAACCGGTGGGGTACGAGCACCTCGACGGGCCGTCCCAGCAGATCCTCGCGGGCGTAACCGAAGAGCGCCTCGGTCTGCGCGTTGACCAGCTGGATGACGCCGCTCTCGTCGACGATCACCATCGCGTCGGGGGCCGCCTCCAGCAGGGCCCGGAAACGTTCCTCGGCGGCCCGGCGCTCGCTGACGTCCCGCACGGCGGCCGAGATCAGCAGGCCCTCGGGGGTCTCCAGCGGGCTCAGGCTGATCTCCACGGGAAACTCACGCCCGTCGCGGCGCAGGCCGTACAGCTCCAGCCCCGCCCCCATCGGGCGCACCTGACGGCTGGCCGCGTAGCCCAGCCGGTGGCGGGGATGCTGGCCACGGAACCGCTCGGGCACCAGCACATCGATGGGGTGCCCCAGGAGTTCCTCCCGGGGGTAGCCGAACAGCGCCTCGGTCTGGGCATTGACCAGGCGGATCACCCCGGCGTCGTCCACGATCACCATCGCGTCCGGTGCCGCTTCCAGCAGAGCCCTGAAGGGCTCTTCGGTCGTCGCTGCCATGCTGCGCCTCGCACTCGCCGGATCCAGCGGAAGGGAACATCCGACCACGCGGCTGAAAACCGCACCCCGGAATGACCGGGATCCGTCGTCAATTGACCGTCTGTGAACATGCCCGCAACGCCTGGGAGGGCCCGAAAAGCGCCCGCCGCCTTTCCTGCAGCCCCCGTGCCGCAGCGGGGCCGAGACTGCCCTGAGACAATGCGTACGAACGAGACATACGCGGAGCGGAACGACCACAGGGGTGTACATGTCCGACGCACCAGCACCCTCTGTCTCGTCCGGGGCGCCCATCAGAGTCTTCCTCCTGGACGACCACGAGGTCGTACGCCGCGGCCTGCACGACCTGCTGGACGCGGAGCCGGGCATCGAGGTCGTCGGCGAGGCCTCCAGCGCGGAGCAGGCGCTCGCCCGTGGGCCCGCGCTGCGCCCGGACGTCGCGGTGCTCGACGTCCGGCTGCCCGACGGTGACGGGATCACCGTCTGCCGCGAGCTGCGCTCGCGCATGCCGGAGCTGGCCTGCCTCATGCTGACGTCTTTCGACGACGAGGAAGCTCTGCTCGACGCGATCATGGCGGGCGCGGCCGGCTACGTCCTCAAACAGATCAAGGGCTCCGACCTCGTCTCCGCCGTTCGGACGGTCGCGACGGGGCAGTCCATGCTGGACCCGGCGACGACCGCCCGTCTGATGCGCTCCCTGAGGGACCCGGATACGGCCAAGGCCCCCGAGGACGCCCGTCTGGCCGCCCTTTCCGAGCGTGAGCGTTCCGTGCTCGAACTGATCGGGGAGGGACTCACGAACGCACAGATCGCCAAGCGGCTCTACCTGTCCGAGAAGACGGTCAAGAACCACATCTCCCGGCTGCTTGGAAAGCTCGGCGTGGAGCGCCGGGTCCAGGCTGCCGTCATCGCCGCCCAGGTCCACGAGCATGAGCATGAGCATGAGCACAAGAAGGGTCACCGCTGAGAACCGCCGTGCCGGCTCAGCGGGGCGGTTCGGAAAGGGATCCCGACAACGGGATCCGCCACTCCAGTTCCGTCCCCTGACCGCCCTGTCCGCGCGCCGACACCGACAGTTCACCGCCGAGCCGCTCGGCCCTCTCCGCGAGATTGCGCAGCCCGCTGCGCCCGGCGCCCTCCGCGACACCGATCCCGTTGTCGGCGACCGTCACGGTGAGTACGCCTGCGGCGGCCGCGATGGACACCTCTGCCCGGGTGGCCCGGGCATGGCGGGCCACGTTGGTGAGCGCCTCCCCGATCACGGCCAGCACCTCGTCCGCGACCGGCGGCGGCACGTCGGTGTCGATCAGGCCCTCCATCCGCAGGGCCGGCGCGAAGCCCAGGGCCGTCGCGGCCGCGTCGGCGGCCTGGACGGCGCGGAGCCGGAGCTTCGGCGCCGCTCCGGGGACCTCCCGCTCCCGGAGCCCGAAGATCGTCGACCGGATGATCTTGATGGTGGCATCCAGGTCGTCGATCGCCCTGGCCAGCCCTTCAGCCGCCTCCGGGTGCTCGACGAAGCGCTGGGCACTCTGCAGGGTCATCCCCGTTGCGAAGAGCCGCTGGATCGCCAGGTCGTGCAGGTCGCGGGCGATGCGGTCGTGATCCTCCAGCAGGCTCATCTGCTCGGCATCCCTGCGCCGGTCGGCCAGTTCGAGGGCCAGCGCGGCCTGACCGGCGAATCCGGGCAACGCGGCCACCTCTGCGGTGGAGAACGGTGAGCGGCCCCGGCGCCTGGCCAGCATGAGAACACCGGCCAGCTTCTCCTTGGTCCCGACCGTGACGGCGACGGCGGGGCCGAAGCCCGCCCAACGTTCCGCCTGCGCGGTGATCCGGTCGTCGGTTTCGGCGTCGGCAACGGTGACCAGCCCGTTCTCCTCCCCCAGGGCGGCGGCGGCCAGGGTCCCTTCGCTGCTCGGCAGCACGATGCCGCGGTGGGTCTCGGCGCCTTGCCCCAAGGCCAGTGAGCCACGCAGCTCCCCGCCCGGGCCCACCTGGTAGAACACCCCGATGTCGGATCCGGTGATGTCCCTGGCCCGCTCCAGCATGCCTTCCAGCACCTGGCTCTCGGGCGAACCGGACAGCAGCTCGCTGGTGAATTCGGAACTGGCGGCCAGCCAGCGCTCCCTCAGGCGGACCTCTTCGAAGAGACGCGCGTTCTCGATGGCGATGCCGGCCGCCACCGCGAGCGTGGACAGGACCGTCTCGTCCTCTTCGTCGAAGTCGCCGCCGCCGCGTTTCTCGGTCATGTACAGGTTGCCGAACACTTCCTCGCGGACCCGGATGGGGACGCCGAGGAAGGAATGCATGGGTGGGTGGTGCGCGGGAAAGCCGTACGAGGCGGAGTGCTCGGACAGCTCCGCGAGCCGCAGGGGTTCCGGGTGGCGGATCAGCTCTCCGAGGATGCCGTGACCGGAGGGCAGATCACCGATTCGGGCGCGCAGGTCGTCGCTGATGCCGACAGGGAGGAACTGGGCGAGCTTCCGGTCGTCGCCGATGACGCCGAGGGCGCCGTACTCCGCGTCGACCAGGACCACAGCGGCTTCGACGATGCCCCGCAGAACCTGGGGCAGGTCGAGTTCCCGGCCCACGGACATCACGGCTTCGAGGAGCCCGTTGACCCGGTCCCGCGTGCCGCGCACCTCATCGATGCGCAACTGGAGCTCGTCGAGCAGTTCGTCCAGTTTCAGCCGCGGAGCCTTCGGCCCGGCCCCGGCGCGGTCGTCCCCGCCCATGCGTACCTCCAGCGGTGCCCCGGTGGTGCACCCCGTCGTCCGTTCTCACGGTAGCCCGGAGCCGCCGTCCCCGCCCCGGGTGCCGCGGCGCACCGGCGGCGGAACAGCCACGAGCAGCCGTAGTCCGAGCCTGCGCCGGCGGGCTCGTCCGCTGCCCGGGCCAGGGGGAGGTGCCACTCCTTGACCGGGTCGATTCCGACGACGGTGTCGCGGCGTTCCACGGCGGCCGTCAGGACTCACCCCCGTTGTGGGCAGCGGTGCGCGGGATGAGCAGCACGGGGCAATGGGCGTGGTGCAGGAGGCTGTGGGTGTGCCACCCGAGGGTGGGGCCCATTGCGTCGTGCGAGCGTCGTCCGCCCATCACCAGCAGGTCGGCGTGGTGCGATGCCTCGACGAGGACTCCGGACACCGAGACGCTCTTCTCCGCGTCCGCTTCCACGGTCAGTTCCGGGAACTCGTCACGGATCCGGTCCGTCACGGCGGTCAGGTGCCGCATCTGCTCACCGGCCATCTCCTCGACGTCATCGAGCATGGTCACGACGCTGCCGACGGACTCGAGGACGTTCCACACGTGGAGGAGCCTCAGCTCGGACTTGCGGATCCTGGCTTCGCGCGCCGCGTGGCGGACGCTGTTCAGGTCGCGCTCGTCACGGACAGCGGCGAGCACCACACCGGTCGTCGCGTCGTCGGTTCCCCTGACCACGACGACGGGTGTCTTCGCCCCTGCGGCGACCTTCAGCCCGACGGAGCCGAGCAACAGGGAGCTGAACCCGCCCAGACCCCGGTTGCCGACCACGATCGTGCCGTGCCGGGCGGCAGACCGGTGCAGGCTGGGGACGGGGGCGATGCGGCTGAACTCGGTGGTCACGTGCAGGTTCGGATGCAGCTGCGCGACCGTGGCGGCGGTCTCGTGGAGCAGTTCACGCCCGGCGCCACGGCCGCGTTCGATGCTGTCCGCCGAGACGTACAGGTCCCGGCCTTCGGTGTCGGCCGCGTAGACGATGTGGAGCGGGCTTTCTCGGCGATCGGCTTCGGCCGCCGCCCACAGGGCCGCCCGCCGGGCGGGCTGCGAGCCGTCGACACCGACGACGACACTGCCGAGTTCCGAGCCGGTGACGTTGTTGTTCATGGTTCCTCCTCGCCCAGAGCCACGCGGGGTCACCTCCTACGCTGACACCACCGCCCCCGGCTCGCGGAGGGCCACTCAGGACCGTCGTGGGACCAAAGGTCCCTGTCACGGCACCTGCACGAAAGCGTTCCTGCCAGTGGGTCCGACCGGCCCCTCCCGGGGCCCGTTCGGCCCTGCCCGGCACAGAGTCGGCCGGCGCATCGTGGGCCCGGAAACAGCTATCCGCGGATCGCGGGACGCGGCAGGAGGTACCGATGAAACAGATCAAGGTGGCAGACCTGATGACCGACGAGGTCGTCTCCGCCGTCTCGGGCACGACGTTCAAGGAGGTGGCGAAGCTGCTCGCGCAGCACGACATCACCGGGCTGCCGGTACTCGACGGCGAGGACCGGGTGATCGGCGTCGTCTCCGAGAGCGACTTGCTGCACCGGCAGGGCGCGGCAGCCCTGGTCGAGCAGGATTCCGTGGAGAGGGCTGCCCTGCCCGAGACGGCGTTCACGGCCGGTGAGGTCATGTCTGCGCCGGCCGTGACGGTCCGTGCCGACGAGACCGCCGCGGAGGCCGCCCGGCTGATGTCCCGCCGCGGTGTGGAACGGCTCCCCGTCGTGGACGAGGAGGACCGGCTCGTCGGCATCGTGACACGGCGCGACCTGCTGAGACTCTTCCTCCGGCCCGACGCGGAGATACGCCGCCGTGTGGTCGAAGACGTCCTCACGGACACCATGGGGCTGAGCGCCGCCGCGGTCGAGATCCATGTCGTCGACGGCATCGTCACCCTGGAAGGGACGCTCGAACGACAGAGCCAGGTCCCCGTGCTGACCCGCCTCACCGAACGGCTCGACGGAGTCGTCGCGGTCGCGGCCCGCCTGACCGCCCGCTTCGACGACACCCGGCTCGCACCACCCGAGCGCGCCACGCAGGGCATGCCCTGGTGACCGCTGGTGAGGACAGTCTCCGGGCGGCGCATCGCCCGACCCGCGACCCGGCCCCGAAGGACCGGGCACGGGCGGGGCCGATCGGACCCCGCGGAGGGCCGGTCGGCCCCTCGGCGGCGGCGCCCTCCCTGTACCAAGCTGGAGGAGGCAGGGAAAGACCGATCGCGCACGCCGTGACGCACCAGGTGACCACCCCGGTCGGCGTGGTCGCCCGCGACCGAGGTCCACCGCACAGTCAGGAAAGTCCCATGACCACATCGCTCCCGGAAACGAAGGAAATTCTTCCCCTGATCGCGGACGCCGTCGCGGCTCCGTCCATGCACAACGCCCAGCCCTGGAAATTCGTCCACCACCCGCGGAGCGGAGTCGTCGAACTGCACGGCGACCCCGGCCGGGCCATGGCCCACGCCGATCCCGATCACCGCGCCCTCCATCTGGGCTGCGCCGCGGCGCTGTTCAACCTGCGGGTGTCGGCCACCTGGGCCGGCTGGGAGCCGGTGGTGGAGCTGTTGCCCGACAGCGGCGATCCGTGGTTCCTGGCCGAGGTGCGCCTGCGGAAGACCGAAGTGGCGGACCGGTCGCTGGCGGCCTTCCACGCCGTCGTACGGCGGCGCCATTCGAGCCGGTTCCCCTTCTCCGAGGAGCAGATACCGCCCGCGTTGCTGGACGGGCTGCGCTCCGCCGCTCTCCTGGAGGGCTGTCGCCTCGCCGTACCGGACGCCTGGCATGCCGAGACCGTCCTCGGTCTGGTCCACGACTCCGAGCACCGCGAGGAGATGGACCCCCTGCTGCGGGCGGAGACGAAGGCCTGGACGCACGCCGGGACCCCGGACCAGCAGGTGCGTCCGGACGGCATCCCCTCTTACGCGTTCGGCCCCAAACAGTCCGGCCGGGGAACCGCCGTACGCGATTTCGGCCGTTCGGAGCCCGTCCCGGGCCGCGGCTGGGCCGCCTTCGAACGGCGCCCGCATCTCGCCCTGCTGGGCACGTCCGGTGACCATCCCGAGGACTGGCTGCGAGCCGGGCAGGCCCTTGAGCGGGTTCTGCTCCAGGCGACCGCCGACGGTCTGGTCACGTCCATGACCTCCCAGCCTCTCGAATGGCCCGAACTGCGCTGGACGGTACGCGATCCCGGCGCATCGATGAGCCATGTCCAGATGGTCATCCGGCTCGGCTACGGCCCCGAGGGGCCGGCGACCCCCAGGCGCCCGGTGGCCGACGTGCTCGACATCCGATGAGCCCGCGCGCCCGCCGTCCCACGACGTCGCCGGCCACCCTCCGGTTGCGCGATCCGGCGGGCGTGCAGGAAGGCCGGCGCAGGCGCACCGTCACGGGGCGCC
>NZ_JBSGZP010000021.1:0-26910 GCF_053611065.1 Streptomyces sp. NPDC054840 | reverse complement strand
GCGAGGAAGTAGCCGGCCACCGCGAGCGCGGCCAGGCCGTAGGCGACGGCAACGTCCGAGAAGAAGTACGTGGTCAGCTGGCCGACCACGCCGTCGGAGTCGATGTTGATCGTGCCGTTGCTGCCGAGGATCTGCAGCATCGCGCCGAGCCAGAAGAGCAGGCCCGACAGGGTGACGGCGAAGGCCGGGGCGCCGATCTTGGCGAAGAAGAAGCCGTGGATGGAGCCGATCAGGGCACCTCCCACGATGGCCGCCAGGATGGCCAGCCATTCGTTCACGCCGTGGGTGACGGCGAGAACGGCGACGATCGCGCCCGAGACACCGCTGACCGAACCGACCGAGAGGTCGATCTCGCCGAGCAGCAGCACGAAGATGATGCCGATGGCGATCATGCCGGTGCCGGTCATCGTGATCGCGATGTTGGTCAGGTTCTCCGGGGAGAGGAAGTTCGAGTTCAGCCCCTGGAAGATCGACCAGATGACGATCAGGCCGATGACGACCGGGAGAGAACCCAGGTCGCCCGCCTTCATCCTCCGCTTGAACTCGCCCACGTACCCGGCGAGGCCCTCCTCGCGGACGAGCAGGCGGGGGTCCACGGCCGGGATCGCGTCGTGCGCGGCCGCGGGGTTGACCGGGTCGATGTGCTCCTGCTGGTCGACGGGCCCCTTGTCCAGTGGACCGGTGGCAGGGTTCTGGGTGCTCACTTGCCGGCCTCCGAGGTGCGGGCCGCCCGGCGGGTCACGGCGTTGTCCGTGGCACCGGTGATGGCGGAGATGATCTCTTCCTGCGAGGTGTCGGCGACGTTGAAGACACCGTTGTTGCGGCCCAGCCGCAGTACCGCCACCTTGTCGGCGACGGCCTTCACATCGGCCATGTTGTGGCTGATGAGGATGACGGCGTGGCCACGCTCGCGCAGCCGCTCCACCAGGTCGAGAACCTGTGCGGTCTGCTCGACGCCGAGGGCGGCGGTGGGCTCGTCGAGGATGACGAGCTTGGGCTCGCCCAGCATGGAACGGGCGATCGCCACGGTCTGGCGCTGACCGCCCGAGAGCGAGGCGATCGGGATCCGGACACTGGGGATCCGGATGGACAGGGTGGTCAGGAGCTCGCGGGCGCGCCGCTCCATCTCCACCTCGTCGAGGATGCCGAAGCTCTTGAGCTCACGGCCGAGGAAAAGGTTGCCGACGACGTCGATGTTGTCGCACAGCGCCAGGTCCTGGTAGACCGTCGCGATGCCCAGGTTCTGGGCGTCGTGCGGCTTGCCGATGGCGACCGGGCGCCCCTCCCACTCGATGACGCCTTCATCGATGGGGTGCACGCCGGCGATCGTCTTGACCAGCGTGGACTTTCCGGCACCGTTGTCGCCGACGAGGGCGACCACTTCACCGGAATGGATCTCGAGTTCTACGTCGGTGAGGGCCTGAACGGCGCCGAACCGCTTCGAGACCCCTCGCAACGCCAGCACGGGCGCAGCGGACACATGAACCATCTCCTTCGCCGCCTGACCGGCGGGGATGTCGTGCAAAAAGAGCAGGAGCGGGGACGAATGGGGGAGGAACGTTTCTGCCCGGCGCCCCGCCCGGTGGCGGGGATGGGTGGGAAGGGCGCCGGTCAGGCACGGGGGCCGTCTCACGGGGAGACGGCGGGGGCCGCTACTTCAGGCCGGCGGCGGCGCAGGCCGCCGCGTACTTGTCGGTGCAGATCTCGTCGACCGAGTAGACGCCGTCCTTGACGACGGTGTCCTTGATGTTGCCCTTGGTCAGCGAGACGACCGGGATCAGCACGGACGCGATGCCCTTGGTGGTCGGGCTGTCGACCGTGGACGTGGAGCCATCGGCCTTCCCACCCTTGGCGAGGCCGACGGCCATCTTCGCGGCGGCCTCGGCCTCGGGGGCGTACGGCTTGTAGACGCTCATGAACTGCTCACCCGCGACGATCCGCTGCACACCGGCGAGCTCGGCGTCCTGGCCGGTGACCGGCGGCAGGGGGGAGACACCGGCGGCCTTGAGGGCGGTGATGATGCCGCCCGCCATGCCGTCGTTGGCGGAGTAGACGCCGATGACCTTGTCCTTGCCGAGCGCGGAGAGCGCGGCCGCCATGTTGGTGTTGGCGTTCTCCGGCTTCCACTCGACCGTGTCGTACTCCTTGCCGACGTTCACCTTGCCGTCGAGGACGGAGTGCGCACCGGACTTGAAGAGCTTGGCGTTCGGGTCGGTGACCGAACCGTTCATCATGACGATCTGGCCGTCCTTGGCCTTGTCGCCCAGCGCCTCCAGCAGCGCCTTGCCCTGGACCTTGCCGACCTCTTCGTTGTCGAAGGAGGTGTAGGCGTCGATCGGGCCCTCGGCGAGGCGGTCGTAGGCGACGACCGGGATGCCGGCCTCCTTCGCCTTCTTGACCGAGCCGGCGATGGCCTTGGAGTCCACAGCGTCGATGATCAGGACGTCCACCTTGTTGGTGATCATCGTGTCGACCTGGGAGTTCTGCGTGGTCGCGTCCTGCTTGGCGTTGGCGTAGACGACCTCGCCCTTGCCGCCGGTGAGCTCCGCGACCTTCTTCTCGATCAGCGGCTTGTCGAACTTCTCGTAACGCGCGGTCTGGTTCTCCGGCAGGAGCAGACCGACCTTGATCGCGTCGCCCTTGGCAGCGCCGGAGGACTCCTTCGTCGCGTCGCCGGCCTCCTTCGCACTGCCACAAGCGGCGAGCGAAACGGCCATGGCACCAGCGGCAACAGCTACGGCGGCTCTGCGCATACGCGTGTTCATTACTTGAACCTCCCTGACGAGGCCGCAGCGGCGCGGCCGAGGTGGATGTGAGTCAACCCCGGCCGCGTTTTGCCGTCAAGGAGTGAATTCTTAACGAGATGACAACGGTGCCATTCGTTATCTACCTGAAGACAAGACGGCTGGAGCTCGCACTCCACTCCCATGATCTGACAAAAGTGTCGAATCGCCCATCTCGCTGAGGACGAGCGCCAGCGCGCCCAGCACCTCGGCGCGCCCGCCCAGGTTCCCCGTCAGCACCGACAACTGCCGGGCCGCACTGGGAATCGCGTACCTTCCCACCGATTCACGGATGGGGGCGAGCACGAGTTCACCGGCCTCCGCCAGCGAGCCGCCGAGCACCACCCGGCTGGGGTTCAGGAGGTTGCACAAACTGGCCACGCCGCTGCCGATGTGCCGGCCGACGTCCGTGATCACCCGGCGGCAGCCCGGGTCTCCCTCACGGGCCAGTTCGACCACGCGCTCCATCGTCAACTCCGGGCCGTGCGTGCCCTGGAGCAGCGGCAAGACGTACCGGGCGGCCGCGAAGGTCTCCAGGCAGCCGCGGTTGCCGCAGCGGCAGACCGGGCCCGATTCGTCCAGGGTGATGTGCCCGATCTCGCCCGCCGTGCCGCCCGGTCCGCGGTAGATCTGGCCGTTGATCACGAGGCCCGCGCCGACGCCGCTGGCCACCTTGATGTAGGCCAGGTCCTTTACTCCCCGCCCACTGCCCCAAACGAGTTCACCGAGGGCTCCGAGGTTCGCGTCGTTGTCCACGTACACGGGCACCCCGAGGCGCTGCGAGAGCTCCTGGCGGGGATTGATGCCCGCCCAGCCAGGGAGGATCGCGGTCGAGCCCAGGGTCCCGGACTCCACGTCGATCGGGCCGGGCACGCCGAGTCCGACGCCGATGACCTTCTCCAGCCCCACGCCGATGTCCGCGATCAGCCTTCCGACCAGGGCTTCCGCCCGGTCGAAGCCGTCCGCCCAGGACGCGTCGACGTCCAGCGGCTCGGACTCCTCCGCCAGCACCTGGTGGGCCAGGTTCCCCACCGCCACCCGCAGGTGGGTGTGGCCGAAGTCGACGCCGATCACGATCCCCGCGTCACCGCTCAGCGAGACGCTGCGCGCCCGGCGGCCACCGGCCGAGGTGTCGGTGACCTCGACGGTCCCGCCGTCCTTCAGCTCCCGGACGATGTTGGACACCGTGGCCGCCGACAGTCCGGTGGCGCGGGCGATCTCCGCCTGGGTCAGCGATCCCGCGAGCCGCACCGCCCGCACGACCCGTTCGAGATTCGCGCGATGCAGTGACGACTGCGATCCGGGAGTCTGCACGACTCATCCACTCCTGCCCATTAGCGACGGCCAGCCGTCGCCCCCCGGCCGGGACACGTCACGGCTTCACGCTCCGAGACCCCGGCATCTCTCCAACTTGTGAACCTTAAGTCGAGCCTTTACGCATCCACACGTCAAGAGGCTGACACGGCATGAAACGTCCGGTACTGACCTAAAGAGGGAGAGAAGCGGCCGTCGGATCGTGCTGCGATCACTGGGACGAGTCCCGATCGAAGTCCTGGCGGCACTCTCGTCGGCTGACCTTCCGGCCGGCTGCCCTCGCTGCGGGGACGCACGGCAGCGGTGGACCGCCGGCCCCGTGCGCGCTCGTGTTCCGTTCACGTTCCTTCGCCTTCCTCCCTTACACATTCCCTTCCTTCCGCATGCCGTGCCAACTCCGCAGGGCGGGCGTCGTCCATACCCACCGGCGGGCCGGCGGCCCATCGGGCTGCCGTGCGGTGACCCCTGACCACTCCACGTGACCGCTCGGCTTCGCGCCGCCCGGACACGGCGGGGGAGCTGTCCGGCATGACCGTGCTCATCCCCGGCACCCGACCATGCTCGTGCCGCCGGGCGGCCGCCGGACAGGGAGTACCCGTGGGGCCCCGCAACCGGGACGCCGAGGGCATCGGCCGCTTCGAATGAAGGGAACGCGTTACGGAACGCCAGAGGCCGCGGGCCGGAGGCCGGAGCGCTACTTCAGCGTCGCCGAGGTGAGCCCCGACTGGATCTGGCGCTGGAAGGAGAGGTAGACCACCAGCATCGGGACCATGGCGATGGTGGCGCCGGCGAACAGCACCGGCAGGTCCGTCTCGTAGCCCATCTGGTACTGGAGCTGGATGAGCCCCTGGGTGAGCATGTACCGCTCGGGGTCGGCACTCGTCTGCGGCTGCATCAGCACGGCGGGCAGGATGTACTGGTTCCACTGGCCCAGGATGTTGAAGATCCCGACGCTGATCAGGCCGGGCTTGGCCATCGGCAGCATCACCTGGAAGAAGATCCGGGTGTCGGAGGCGCCGTCGATGACCGCCGCCTCGTGGATCGCCGTCGGCAGCGTCCGGAAGAAGGAGTGCATGAAGAAGACCGTGAAGGGCATCGAGTAGGCGACGTACACCAGGATCAGGCCCTGGTAGGTGTTCAGCATGTCGAAGCGCTTGACCATGAAGAACAGGGGTACGAGCGCCAGGAACACGGGGAACATCGCCCCGCTGACGAAGAAGTAGTAGATGAGCCGGTTGCCCGTGAAGGGGTAGCGGGCCAGCACGTACGCGGCCATGGAGCCGAACAGCATGGTCAGCGGGACCGAGAACACCAGCACGATGAGGGTGTGGGCGAAGTACCCTCCGATGCCCTTCGTCCAGGCCCGCGCGAAGGCGTCGAAGTGCCAGTCGGAGGGCCAGCTCAGGGCCGAGCCGCCGATCTGCGCGTCGGTCTTGAAGGCACCGAGCGCCAGCCAGAGCAGGGGCAGCACGATCATGATCGCCCAGACGGCGAGGAAGCCGTGCGAGAAGACGTTGAGGGCCATGCCCTCGGAGCGGCGCCCCTCGCGCTTGCCCGGCCGGCCGGCGCCGCGGGGCTGCTCCGCGGCCTTTTCGCCGGGCGCCTTGATCACTGTGGACTGTGCGGTCATCGTGGAACTCCGCTCAGAACTCGATGCGCTCGCGGCGCGTGGCACGCAGCGTGATGACGGAGAGGATCATGGTCAGGGCGAGCATGACCACGCCCATGGCGCAGGCGTATCCGCTCTTGCCGAAGTAGAGGAAGTTGCGCATCAGCACCGTCGACATGACCTCGCTGTGGTGGTCGGGTCCGCCACCGAACTGGCCCGAGGTCATGGTCGACACCAGGACGAACATGTCCATGGCGGCGATGCCCAGATAGACCGCGGAGGTCTGCACGGAGTCCCACAGCAGGGGCAGCGTGACCTTGAAGAAGGTCTGGGCGCGCCCGGCGCCGTCGAGCAGCGCGGCCTCGTAGATGTCCTTGGGGACGGACTGCATGGCCGCGGAGAACAGGACGAGGTAGAAGCCGACGCCGTGCCAGACGACGACGAGGAGCAGGCACCACAGGACGAGGTTCGGCTCGTTGAGCCATTCGACCGGGTGGGTCGCGTCGATCAGGCCGAGCTTGGTCAGGAAGCCGTTGAGCAGGCCGCCCTCGTCGCTGCGGTAGATCGCGCCGAAGAGCACCGAGAGGATGGCGAGGGAGAGGACCTGCGGGAAGAAGTAGACGACCTTGTAGAAGCGCGATCCGCCGACTCCCTGCACTCCGCCGGCCCCGCCGCGCCCGCCCGCGTTCACCATGAAGGCGAAGAAGAGGGCGAGCAGGATGGTGACGAGCGGGACGAACACCAGGAGCAGCAGGTTGTGCCAGAGAGCGCCGCGGAAGACCTCGTCCTTCAGCAACGTCGCGTAGTTGTCCGCGCCGACGAAGTCGAACGTCGGGGACTGGCCGCTCCAGTTGGTGAAGGAATAGCCGAACGTCTGTACGTACGGCCAGATGACGAAGGTCAGATACAGCGCGAGGGGCGCGAAGAGGAAGCCGGTGATGAAACCGGCCCGCCCCTTCCTCCGGGCTACATGGCTCATGGTGTCCGTCCCTGCGGTGTCAGGAGCGCTTGTTGTTCTTGGCGTTCGGGTCCTTGGCCGCCTTGTCTACCGCAGCCTGGGCCCGCTTGATCCACTCCTTTGGCTGAATCCGCTGGGCCATGAGCTCATTGGACGCGTTCTGGATCTCGGTGTCCATTTCGCTGTACCAGTCGGGGTAGCGGTAGCTGAACGTGTTGCCGCCCGCGGCCTTGAGCGCCTCGACCGCCGACTGGGTGCCCGGCCGCAGCTTCACGCTCGGGTCCACCCCGTCCTTGACCACCGTGAGCGAGTTCGCCTGCTGGGCGAAGATCGTCGACCATTCGCGGGACAGCATCGAGCGGAGGAACTCGAAGCCCGCGGCCTTGTTGGCGGCCTTCTCCGGGACGATGAAGGGCTCGTCGACACCGGCCCGGACGGCCTCGAAGGGCAGCTTGCTGTCGGCGAGCAGGGGCATCGGCAGGAACTTCATGTCGAAGTCCTCCGGAGTCTGCTTCAGCTGCTCGTTCTCCAGCCAGGAGCCGGAGGGGATGAAGGCGGCCTTGTACTGGTTCCAGGCGGTCTGCGACTCCGTGTGGGTGAGGCCGTTGGTGCCCGGCATCAGGAGGCCCTTCTCGACCACCTCGTAGACTGCCTCGACCGCGGCGAGGGCGGCCGGGTTGCCCTCGAAGGCGTTCGGCTCCAGGTTGTCGATCGCCTTCATGGCCTCCAGACCGCCCTTCTTGGCGATCAGGTCCATGATGACGACATTGATGTAGTACGGGAACTTGCCCTGGTGGGCGAGGCCGCCGATGCCGGCTTCCTTCGCCTTGGCGCAGACGGCCAGGAACTCGTCCCAGGTCTTCGGCGGCGCCCAGCCCTTCTCCTTGAAGAGCTTGCCGGAGTACCAGAAGCCGAACACGGCGTAGACGTACTTCAGCACGACGAACTTGCCGCCCTGCAGGCCCTGTTCGTACGCACCCTCGACCAGGGTGTCGCGCACCTTCTTGGTCGGGTCGTCGAGCGAGGGCGAGTCGAGGACGGCGGTGAGGTCGGCGAGCTGGTCGCCCTTGGCGAGCACGTCCAGCTTGATCTGCTGGGCGCCGGAGTCGTCGACGACATCCGGCGGGTTCCCGGCGTTGAAGCGGGGCTGCAGCTTGGCGGTGATCTCCTGGGTGCCCAGGTGGGAGCTGGTGGTGCCCCACTTCTTGTCGAAGGCCGCCTCCCAGGCCTTCGCGTAGTCGTCGCCGAACCCGCCCTTGAAGACGACGACGTCCAGCTTCCCGCCCTTCGCGACACCGAAGGGGTTCTCCTTGGTCACCGGCGCCTTGGCCGGGCCCTTCGTGGAATTCTCCTCACCGCCGGAGGCACAGGCGGACAGGAAGCTCATCGTCGGCACCGTGATCAGTCCGAGTGCTGCGGAGCGCTTGATCAGGTCACGGCGTCCGAGGCCCTCACCAGTGGATCCCATGCTCATGTCCTCGCCTTCGTCAGAAGTGTGAAGGAGGCCGGAGATTCACGGTGGTTGCCGTGCATGCGGACATCACCACACGTCCCCGCCCACCCCCCGGCCGGAGCCACGCGTGTCGCGGTGATCCGGACGGGCACAGGTATAGTCCACTTCCGCTCGTGTGAGCAAGATCATGCACACTTATGGCCGTCAGTTTTCCCGAGTTGAGACCTGTCCGTCACATGGACACGCCGCCGGACGAACGAAAGGGCCGTACCCCCGTGACGGGGATACGGCCCTTCGGCGCCTGTGCCGTGGCTCAGCCGCGGATGAGGTTCCGGAGCACGAACTGCATGATGCCGCCGTTGCGGTAGTAGTCCGCCTCGCCCGGCGTGTCGATGCGGACGACCGCGTCGAACTCCACGCCGGTGTCGGTGGTCACCTTGACCGTGCGCGGGGTGGTGCCGTTGTTGAGCTCCTCCACACCGGTGAAGGAGAAAGTCTCCTCGCCGGTCAGGCCCAGGGAGGCCGCGGTGGCACCCTCCGGGAACTGCAGCGGCAGGACGCCCATGCCGATCAGGTTGGAGCGGTGGATGCGCTCGTAGGACTCGGCGATGACGGCCTTGACGCCGAGCAGCGCGGTGCCCTTGGCGGCCCAGTCGCGGGACGAGCCGGAGCCGTACTCCTTGCCCGCCAGGATGACCAGCGGGATGCCGGCGGCCTGGTAGTTCTGCGAGGCGTCGTAGATGAAGGAGACCGGCGCGCCCTCGACGGTGAAGTCGCGGGTGAAGCCGCCCTCGGTGCCCGGCGCGATCTGGTTGCGCAGGCGGATGTTGGCGAAGGTACCGCGGATCATGACCTCGTGGTTGCCGCGGCGGGAACCGTACGAGTTGAAGTCGCGGCGCTCGACGCCGTGCTCCGTGAGGTACTTGCCGGCCGGGGTGTCGGCCTTGATCGCACCGGCCGGGGAGATGTGGTCGGTGGTGACCGAGTCGCCCAGCTTCGCCAGCACGCGCGCGCCGGCGATGTCGGAGACCGGGGTGGTCTCCATCGTCATGCCCTCGAAGTAGGGGGGCTTACGGACGTAGGTGGACTGCGGGTCCCACTCGAAGGTGTTGCCGGTCGGGATCGACAGCGCCTGCCACTGGGCGTCGCCCGCGAAGACGTCCTGGTAGGACTTGTTGAACATGTCCTCGCCGATGGCGTTCGCCACGACGTCGTTGACCTCGGCCTCGGAGGGCCAGATGTCCTGGAGGAAGACCGGCTTGCCCTCGGTGTCGACGCCGATGGCGTCCTTGGTGATGTCCACCTTCATGGAGCCCGCGATGGCGTACGCGACGACCAGCGGCGGGGAGGCCAGGTAGTTCATCTTGACGTCGGGGTTGATCCGGCCCTCGAAGTTGCGGTTGCCGGAGAGCACCGAGGTGACCGCGAGGTCGTGCTCGTTGATCGCCTTCGAGATCTCCTCGTCCAGCGGACCGGAGTTGCCGATGCAGGTGGTGCAGCCGTACCCGACGAGGTTGAAGCCCATCTTGTCGAGGTACGGGGTCAGGCCGGCCTTGTCGAAGTAGTCGGTGACGACCTTCGAGCCCGGGGCCAGGGTGGTCTTGACCCACGGCTTGCGGGTCAGGCCCTTCTCGACCGCCTTCTTGGCCACGAGCGCCGCGGCGACCATGACGTAGGGGTTCGAGGTGTTGGTGCAGGAGGTGATCGCGGCGACGGTGACGGCGCCGTGGTCGATCTCGAAGGAGGTGCCGTCGGCCAGGGTGACCGGGGTGGGCTTCGACGGGGCGCCGTTCGGGTGGTTCGCCGGGGCGTCGGAGGCCGGGAAGGACTCCTTGCCCGCCTCGTCCACGTCGTCGACGTAGTTGCGCACGTCCTGCGCGAACTGCTCGGCGGCGTTGGCGAGGACGATGCGGTCCTGCGGGCGCTTCGGGCCGGCGATGGAGGGGACGACCGTGGAGAGGTCGAGCTCCAGCTTCTCGGAGAAGTCCGGCTCGGCCTGCGGGTCCAGCCACAGGCCCTGGGCCTTGGCGTACGCCTCGACGAGCGCGACCTGCTGGGCGTCGCGGCCGGTCAGACGCAGGTACTTCAGGGTCTCGTCGTCGATCGGGAAGATCGCGGCGGTGGAACCGAACTCCGGCGACATGTTGCCGATGGTGGCGCGGTTCGCGAGGGAGGTGGCGGCGACGCCCTCACCGTAGAACTCGACGAACTTGCCGACGACGCCGTGCTTGCGCAGCATCTCGGTGATGGTCAGCACCAGGTCGGTGGCGGTGGTGCCGGTGGGCAGCTCGCCGGTCAGCTTGAAGCCGACGACGCGCGGGATCAGCATGGAGACCGGCTGGCCGAGCATCGCGGCCTCGGCCTCGATGCCGCCGACGCCCCAGCCCAGCACGCCGAGGCCGTTGACCATGGTGGTGTGCGAGTCGGTGCCGACGAGGGTGTCGGGGTACGCCTGGCCGCCCCGGACCATGACCGTGCGGGCCAGGTGCTCGATGTTGACCTGGTGGACGATGCCGGTGCCCGGGGGGACGACCTTGAACTCGTCGAAGGCGGTCTGGCCCCAGCGCAGGAACTGGTAGCGCTCCTTGTTGCGGCCGTACTCCAGCTCCACGTTCTGCAGGAACGCGTCCGGGGTGCCGAACTTGTCGGCGATGACGGAGTGGTCGATGACCAGCTCGGCCGGAGCCAGCGGGTTGATCTTCGACGCGTCGCCGCCGAGGGCCTTGACGGCCTCACGCATGGTCGCGAGGTCCACCACGCAGGGGACGCCGGTGAAGTCCTGCATGATCACGCGGGCCGGCGTGAACTGGATCTCCTCGCTGGGCTGGGCCTGCGAGTCCCAGTTACCGAGCGACCGGATGTGGTCGGCGGTGATGTTCGCGCCGTCCTCGGTGCGAAGCAGGTTCTCCAGCAGGACCTTCAGGCTGTAGGGAAGGCGGGCGGAGCCCTCGACCTTGTCCAGCTTGAAGATCTCGTACGACTCGTCGCCCACCTGCAGCGTGCTGCGGGCGTCGAAGCTGTTCGCCGACACGACAGTCTCCTTCATGCATGAATTCGCGCGTATTACCGCAATCCTGCCGCCACGCCCCTTGGCCAATCCGCTAAGGTAGGGCTAAGTTAGGTAACCCTTACTAGCGGGGGCGGCTGCGGTACGCCTTCGGCAGATATCTCGATGTCGAGATAACTCTAGTACATGTCCGGGGGGAGGGACGAGGCGCGCACCCGCAGTCCTGCCGGGATCGTCCGCTGACCTGGCGGTTCCGCATGCCCGGATTCGATCAGGTTGACCAGGACAGACACCGCCGAAGCGGCGATCCGCTCCGGATTCGGGGTGACGGTGGTCACGGCGGGTTCGGTCTCGGCGTACGCCGGATCCTCGCTCGCGCAGACCAGCAGCAGACCGCCGTGCCCCGGGCCGCCGGGTGCCCCGGGTGCTCAGCCCGCTGCCGCGAGGTTGTGGCGGGCGGCCCAGGAGTTGAGGGCGGCGGCGATCTCCTGCGGCCGGCCCTCGGGGCAGAGGCGGGCGGCCGGGCCGCAGTACTCGCCCTCCAGCGCCGCGACGTTCTCCTCGCACCAGGCGACCGTCTCGGGGCCGGCCATCAGGGTGGGCGAACCGTCGAAGGCGAGCAGCAATGTGGGCACCTCCGGGCTGCCCGACAGCCAGGCGTCGCACTTCTCGACGACGGCGCGCACATCGGCCGGATCGCCGTCGACGGGCAGCGAGCGGGCCCACCGCAGCAGGGGCACGCGGCTCTCGCGGGTCGGGTAGGGGGCGGCATGGACGGCGCGGTCCGCCTCGCCCGTCGGGTTCAGCACCCTCTGCGCGATGCCGTCCTCGATGAAGACGTTCCGGTCCAGGACCATCTCCTCCCCCACGCCCGGGGTGCGGATCGCCGCGAATCGGGCCCGTCCGGCGGGCGGGTACCGCGCCCAGCTCAGCGGCCGCACGATCGTCTCCATGAAGGCGATGCCACGGACCCGCCCGGGGTGGCGGGCGGCCCGGTCGAAGGCGAGTGCCCCGCCCCAGTCCTGACCGACCAGCACCACCTCGTCGAGTCCGAGGGCCTCGCACCAGGCGTCCAGGTAACGGGCGTGGCTCTGGAAGCGGTACTGAATCCGGCCCGGCGAGCCAGGCCACACTCAGCGCCCGCACCGGCATCCACCGCAGCGACCTGGTCGCCGTCATCAACGAGCTCGCCGCACGCGAACTGTTGAAGCGGACGCCCGACTCCGAGGACCGGCGGCGCAATGTCGTCACCCTCACACCGCCCGGCCGGCGACAACTGCGCAAACTGGAACAGATCCTCACCGCGACCCAGGCGGAACTACTGGCTCCACTGTCCACACAGGAGCGGGAGCAGCTCACCCGCCTGCTGGGCCGGAATGTCGACCATCACGCGTACGGGAACCCCGTCATGGGACCCGATGGGCGGTAACAACCACTCAATTCACCCATTTGCCGCACCCGACGCGGGAGTCATCTCATATCTGAGATAGCGTGCCCCTATGGCAGACGACTACCTCGTACGCATCGGCAAGCTCATCCGTGACGCCCGGCAGCATCGGGGCTGGACACAGAGTCAGCTCGCCGACGCCCTCGGCACCAGCCAGAGCGCAGTGAACCGGATCGAGCGCGGCAACCAGAACATCAGCCTTGAGATGATCGCCCGCATCGGTGAAGCGCTCGACAGCGAGATCGTCTCCCTGGGCTACGCCGGCCCGATGCACCTGCGCGTGGTCGGCGGCCGCCGCCTGTCCGGCGCCATCGACGTCAAGACCAGCAAGAACGCGTGCGTCGCCCTGCTCTGCGCCTCGCTGCTCAACAAGGGCCGTACGGTGCTGAGGCGGGTGGCCCGCATCGAGGAGGTCTACCGCCTCCTTGAGGTCCTCAACTCCATCGGCGTCCGCACCCGCTGGATCAACGACGGCGTGGACCTGGAGCTGATCCCGCCGGCCCGCCTCGACATGGAGGCGATGGACGCGGACGCGGCCCGCCGCACCCGGAGCATCATCATGTTCCTGGGCCCGCTGCTGCACCGGATGGAAACGTTCCGACTGCCGTACGCGGGCGGCTGCGACCTCGGCACCCGCACCATCGAGCCGCACATGATCGCCCTGCGCCGCTTCGGCCTGGACATCACCGCGACCGAGGGCATTTACCACGCGAAGGTAGTCCCCGGCATCTCCCCGGACCGCCCGATCGTCCTGACCGAGCGCGGGGACACCGTCACCGAGAACGCGCTGCTGGCCGCGGCCCGGCACGACGGCGTGACCGTCATCCGCAACGCCTCCTCCAACTACATGGTCCAGGACCTGTGCTTCTTCCTGGAGGCCCTGGGCGTCCGGGTCGACGGCGTCGGCACCACCACGCTCACCGTCCACGGCGTTCCGAGCATCGACGTGGACGTGGACTACTCCCCTTCCGAGGACCCGGTCGAGGCGATGAGCCTGCTCGCCGCCGCGGTCGTCACGGAGTCGGAACTCACCATCCGCCGGGTGCCGATCGAGTTCATGGAGATCGAGCTCGCGGTCCTGGAGGAGATGGGCCTGGACCACGACCGCTCTGCGGAGTACACCGCCGACAACGGCCGCACCCGCCTGGTCGACCTCACGGTCCGCCCCTCGAAGCTCGAAGCCCCGATCGACAAGATCCACCCCATGCCGTTCCCCGGACTGAACATCGACAACGTCCCGTTCTTCGCGGCCATCGCCGCCGTGGCCCAGGGCCAGACCCTGATCCACGACTGGGTGTACGACAACCGGGCGATCTACCTGACGGACCTGAACCGCCTCGGCGGCCGCCTGCAGCTCCTCGACCCCCATCGCGTCTTGGTCGAAGGCCCCACGCGCTGGCGGGCGGCGGAGATGATGTGCCCGCCGGCCCTGCGCCCGGCGGTGGTCGTCCTCCTGGCGATGATGGCGGCCGAGGGGACCTCGGTGCTGCGCAACGTCTACGTCATCAACCGCGGCTACGAGGAACTGGCCGAGCGCCTCAACTCGGTGGGCGCCCAGATCGAAATCTTCCGCGACATCTAAGGAGCCGGGCAAATGGGGATCAATCAGGGCATAACTCGAAGCCCTGCGGCCCTGAACTGCGGAGATACCCTGCAACACCTCTCGACATCTTCCAGCATTTTCCATCGCCTTGTGCAAGAAATGCGCAACGGACGGGCGATTGACTGACGCTACCGAGGGTCACCCTGACCGCATGCTCACGTGTTCCTACGTGGCCTTCGCGTTTACCCTGGGCCCTGTAGTCATGCACATGGACTCGAAGCCTTCTACCCCACGCTGGACGACAGGGTGAAGGAGCGCATCAGGGCTGACAGAAGGCAAGCGGCACAGCTCGAAGAAAACAAGATCAAGAAAATCCGTCGCGCCCGTAGTCTGCGCGGAGCTGGGGACGGGATCTGTCCAGCCACCCGCCCCTCATGCGCACCACCGACGAAGCTCCCGCCACGGCACCGAGCCGACCAGCGGGGGCTCCGTCCTTTCCGGGGGCCGATCAGAGCACTTCCATTCCGCGCATCTAGGACAGTTCGCGGTCACAGGTCCGGCCTCGTCAAGATCGCCTCCTCCTGTGGCCCACACGTACAACTCGGACTCGACGTTGATGAGTGTTCGCCTGAGAGTGTCCAGTTCTTCGGCAGACACCCGCCGCATGTCCGGATCACCGTTCCGCCGGACTCGTTTCGTCGCCGGTTTCCGCGCCCCTTCCGGCAATCGCGGAAATGCCGCCGCTGCGGGAGCGAACAGCCACACCCCATGCACGTACTGGTTGCGGAGGTCGACTGGCTCCGTGCAGCGCTCGAAGATCTTCTTCAGCTCCTCGACGCGCTCCGGCGTCTCCTGCTTCTTCGCCGCCCTCAGGCAGGTGTCCATGTTCCGCGACACCGATTGTGACAGGACCGATCCGGTGCGGTCCTCACCGGTGAGGTACGCGGCAAGACCCCCGATCGTGTGCTCCAGCTCGGCGGCGGATCATCCGGCCCAACTTCAGGTACGTCTCGTCCAAGGTCATTTCGCGAGGGTACGAACGCCGGCCTTCAAGAGCCACGGTCGTACGTGAACTCTCCAGATCCCCGGGGCCTTCCGCTTTCTGAGATCCCTTGGCCAAGGGCCGCCACCAGCCGCTCCCCGGCGGTACCGTCCCGTCAGAAGCTGTCGCACATCGGGGTGGTAGACGTGCGCGGGTACATCGAGGAGCAGGAGCGGATCGGCCAGCGGGTCCGGCGGCAGAGGCTCTCCGTGGGGATGACCCAGGCCGACCTCGCCGCAGCGCTCGGGCGGACGCAAGGGTGGGTGTCCAAGCTGGAGAAGGGGCGCATCGAGCTGGACCGGGCCGGGCTGATCAACGCCGTGGCCGCCGCCCTGCACTGCCACCCGAACACGCTGATCGACCGCCCCTACACCGGCGGCGGCGCCGAGACCAAGTGGCAGGTGTCCGCCGCCTCCATCCTGCGGGAGTTGCGCCGCTACGACCTCGCCCCCGTCTTCGACGGCACTCCGCGCCCGTCCGAGGTGCTGTGGCAGGACATGAAGCGTCTGCCGCGACTGCGCGATGCGGCGGCGAACGGCGCCGTGCTGAGTGAGCTGCCGGACATGCTGAGGGAGGCCCGCGCCCTCGCCGAGGTCTCCACCGGCCACGAGCGTGAAGAGGCGTTCGCGATCTACGCAGTGGCGTGCAAGTTCGCCCACACCGCCGCCCACGCCCTCGGACATCCCGAACTCGTAGCCATGGCGTGCGAGCGGGCCACGTGTTCGGCGCAGCTCTCTGGCGACCCGGTGATGCCCGCGATGGCGCTGTGGATGCGGATGTGGGACACCTGGGCTTCCGCCGACTGGGACGACGCCCTCGCCCTCGGGGACAAGGCCCTCGCCGGCATCGAGACGGAATACGAAGCCGGGGACCCCCTCGCACTACGGATGGGGGGCGCCCTCCACCTGCGGGCCGCGATCTCGTGCGCACGGAGCGGAAACGCGGCGGCATCAGACGAACGGCTGGCACTGGCCCGCACGGCGGGCGAGCGGGTCAATGCCTACGTCGGCCCCGGCATCCATGACCGGCACTCCGTCACCTTCTCCCTCGGCAACGTCATCATCCACAGCGTCAGCGCCGCCCTGGAGATGAGCGACCAGACGAAGGCCCTCCGTCTCAACCGGGAGGCGGACCCGGCGCACATCGCAGTCCTGCCGAGCTCCCGTCTCGGTCACCACCACATGGACCTCGCCCGCGCGTGGCTGTGGGACGGCAACCGCGACCAGGCCCTGACCGAGCTGGAGACCGCCGAGCGCATCGCCCCGCAACTGGTCCGCAATCACCCCGTCGCGCGGGCGACCCTGCGAAAGATCGTCTACGCCGAGCGGGGCGCCACGCGCCAGCGGCTGCGGGGTATGACCGGACGTTTTTCGCTGGACTGATCTGCGGGTATTCCACGGAATCATATTTGTATGTAGCGGGGCGCATACGTTCCGCTACATGACCTCTACGCGTCGCACTGACCATGACCGCGTACGACAGCAGGCGGACGACACCGATCCCCGCTGGCCCCTGCGCGGTGACCTCGCCTACGACACCGCCGCCTCCCGTATGGGCGTGGTCATAGAAGTCCCCGAGGACACGGGGATCACCTTCTACCGACTCACGCCCGAAGGCGGCGGCGAGGAGGGGTGGAACGCCTCCGTCGACACGCTGATGCCCCCCGAGGACGTCCCCAGCGTCGCGATTGGCCACCAGCCTGAATACGCGCCCTGGGCCCACAGGCCGGACACGAGTCCGTCCCTCCAAGCCCGCGCCGAGCGCGGTATGGCGCGCTTCCTCGGGTCGGCGGGCGGGGGTGAGCTGCGGTGAGCCGGAAGACCCTCCCCACGTGGCTGTACGAAGGTGCCCGCGTCCTCGACGCGAACGACAGGGAAGCGATCGTCCAGTTCATCGGCGAGTGGGAAGACCCGGCCACCCGCCGGAAGATCGCAGAAGCCGTATTCCTCCGACCCGAGGGCGGGGGCCGGGAATGGGTCGTCGCCGACCACCAGGCGCTGCGCGAGGCGGATGCCCGATAACTGACCGGAGCCACTTACCTGAGCCCGGCTGGGGCATGATCGGCGCCCTGCTCGCCATCGGCCTGACCGGTCCCGCCATCGTCCTCAGCGGCCACGCCCTCGACCTGATCCAGGCCAGCACGCTCCCTCCGGCCACGGCACCGGACGTCGAACCGCCCGCGTAGACCGCCCCAGACTCCCCGCCCGACACCTCGTTCAGTGTCACCGCCCCGGGTGGGGCACCGCTCGAACCTGATCGAGAGGAGAACGATGCCCAGCGCCTTACGGCTTGCGACCAGGCCGCGGTCTGTGATCATGCAGCCGACCACGCAATGCCTGCCCATGGACTGCACCTACTGCTACCTGCCGTTCCGCAAGCTCAAGCACTTCATGCCGGTAGGAGTCGCCGAGTCCGTGGCCGCGTCCGTCAATCCGTGGGCGGTCGACGACCCGGCGTTCGAGGTCGTGTGGCACGGCGGGGAACCGCTGGCCACCGGCCGCGAGCACCTGGCCGCCCTCATGGCCCCCTTCGAGGGCGTGAAGCACTCCGTGCAGACGAACGCCGCGCTCATCGATGACGCCTGGTGCGAGTTCCTGCTGGAGCACGACATGCACGTGGGCGTCAGCATCGACGGCCCCGAGGACATGAGCATCCACCGGATCACCCTCGCCGGCCACCCGGGATTCCGCGTCATCATGCGCGGCATCGAACGCCTCCGCCACCGCGGCATCCCGTACTCCGCCATAGCCGTCGTCTCCGATCCCGACCCGGCCGATGCCGCCCGCTTCTACGAGTTCTTCGCCGAGCTGGGTGTGACCACCCTCGGCGTCAACGTCGAAGAGGAAGAGGGCGTCAACACCGGCTCCAAGGCCGCCGATCCCATGCGGGCCGCCGAGTTCTGGGCGGCCCTCGCGGATACCTGGAGGACGAACCCCGTCGTACGGCTGCGCGAGGTCCAGCGCGTCCTCAACTTCGCCGGTGCCCTCCTCGGCGGCCAGCCCACCGCGCCCACGCCGACCTCGGCCCCGTGGGACCCCCTGCCCACCATCGCCTACGACGGCGGAGTGGTCATGCTCTCCCCGGAACTGGCCGGGTTCACCGACACCCGGTTCGGCGACTTCACCACCGGCAACGTCCTCCACACCGGCCTGGACGTCCTCGTGGCCGAAGCCGAGAAACGCACCCCCTGGATTACCGAGTTCTGGGACGGCGTGGACGCCTGCCGCGCGACCTGCCCCACCTTCGCCTTCTGCGGAGGAGCCCACCCCGCGAGCATGTCGCGTAACTCCTTCGAGTAGGGCGATCTTCGAGGTGGTGCAGTACGAGGTACGGGTGCCGTCCATACGGCCCCCGTGCTCGAAGTACCTGCAAACCCGGCGCGGTCGTCCCCGCAGGACAGTGGTGCCCCATGACCGAGTCGGACGTCAAAGCCATCACTGCGCCGCGCAGGCCCCTGGACAGCACGCTGACGGAGATCGTTCGGCCGCCGCACCGGGAAGGGCTCCCGCTCGAAGACCTCACGCGGTCCCTGGGCGACCCAGACGCGGTGTACCTCGGTCAGGCTCTCGCGAAGCCCGACATGACCACCACCACGGACAACTACGAGGAGGGGCGGTTGCTCGGGCTGCACCTCGACAACTGGGACAAGCTCAAGTACGCCGACAAGCACACCGGCCGGCGCAGGCTCTGCCTGAACCTCGGACCCGGCAGCAGGTACATCATCCTGGGCCTGATCGACGCCCAGACAGTATGCCGAGCCGTCAACCCCGAGGGCTACGCGCACCGCTTTCCGCACACCAACGACTACCGCGCCTACGTGGCGAGCGGCTGGCCCATCCGCGTCATCCGAATACGCCTAGCCCCCGGCGAGGGCTACGTGGCCCCCACCGAGTACCTGCTGCACGACGGTTCCACCGAGGGCCAAGCCGAGCCTTCGGCCGCCGCGTTCTGGCTCGGTCACTGGCCGTCCGGCACACTGCCCTCACTTGTCTGAACCCCTCGCCCCCTTGAGGAGCCGCATGACCGACTTACCCACCACCCCTTCCGACACCTGGGACAAGTTCGGGCTTCGGCCGGCACCGAAGGAGCCGTGGGAGCGGTTCTGCTGGACGCAACATTCCGACCACGGCCCCGGGCTTGAACTCCTCCGCACCGGGCCCGGAAAGCGGGTGCTGGAGCTAGGCTTCGGCAAGGGCGACAACCTCGCCCTGGTGGCTCGCACGGGGGCCGCGGCGGTCGGCGTGGACATCTCGGCCGTGCAGGTCGAAGCGGCCCGGGAGCGCTTCGGCAATCTGATCGAGGTCCGGCACGCGAGGGCCGAGGAGTACCTGGCCGGGTGCACGGCAGAGTTCGATTCCGTGTACTCCGTCTTCGGCGCGGTGTGGTTCACGGACCCGGCCGTACTGCTGCCGCTGATCCGCCGGGCGCTCAAGCCGGGTGGCCGGTTCGCGTTCTCACACCTGCCGCCGTCGGGCGAATGCCCCGGCCCGCATGACTACGACATGTATGGGCCCGACAACGAAGAACTTCTAGCGATCACCCGCTGGTGCTACCGCCCGTACATGTGGGACCACGCCAGCCGGTCCGCCGGCAGCGCCCGCACCGCCGGAGCCGCGTCGGCCGCCTGATCGCCGGCCTCACCAGCATGAAGCGCCGGCTCGTCATCGTCTGCGCGGACCCCGGCGACGCCTTCGGGCAGGACGGCGGCCTGCCGGGCCCTGAGCCCGGCCCCCGAAGCCGCACCCTCTGACAGGTCCGAGACGACCGGTCCCCTCACCGGCCGAAACCCGCCGGCTCCCGGGACGGGACGTCACAGGAAGCCGCCTCCACACTGAATTCGCTCCATCGGAACGCCCCCGGTTGCCCAAGGCGCCGCCGGCATCGGCCCGCATGGTGATCGGCGCGCCGGCCGGACCGCGATCAGGCCACTGTGCGGCCGGATAGGGCCCTTTTCCTCGCCAGGTGGGGTGCGGGGGCGGCAGACTCGGAGTTCCGTAGGACGAAGGGGCGGGCGGCCATGGCAGTGGAAGCGAACTCGAACGTGGACACAGGTGCGGGTGCGGAGGTTCCCGGGCCTGCGGGGATGCCGTTGCTCGGCTCGCTCTTCGATCTGAGGTCCGACTCCCTCGGGACCTATCTGCGCGCCCAGCATCAGCACGGCGACCTGGTGCGGATCACGGCCGGGCCGCCCGGAATGCGTGCCGAGTTGTACTGCGTCTTCTCCGCCGAGGGCGCGCAGCAGGTGCTCGCCTCCGACGCGGCCCGCTTCCGCAAGGACAACCGCTTCTACCAGGAGGTCCGGGAGTCCTTCGGCAACGGGCTGCTGACCAGTCAGGACGAGGACTACCTGCGCCAGCGCCGGCTCGTGCAGCCCCTGTTCACCCGCCGTCGCGTGGACGGCTACGCCGAGGCGATCGCCGCCGAGACCCGATCCGTCATCGACGCCTGGGGAGATGCGCTCGACGGCGTCGTCGACGTCTCCGACGAGATGATGCACCTCGCCCTGCGGGCCGTCGCGCGCATCCTCTTCGGCACCGATGTCGAGGCCACCGCTGATCTCGTGGCCGAATGTTTTCCGGTCATCACCGACTACGTGCTGCGCCGCGGCTACTCCCCCGCCAACATCCCGCGCCACTGGCCCACCCCCGGCAACCGGCGGGCCGCCGCCGCGATGGACGAGCTCTACGGGGTGTGCGACAGGATCATCGCGGAGCGCCGCCGTGGCAGCGCCGATGACATCGACGGTGCCGGCGCCGGGGCCGGGCCGGCCGGCGAGGACCTGCTGACGCTGCTCGCCGCCGCCAGGAGTTCGGACGACGGGGAGTTCGACGCCGCCGAGCTGCGCGACCAGGTGTTGATCTTCCTCCTCGCCGGGCACGAGACGACCGCCACATCCCTCTGCTTCGCCCTTCACCTGCTGGCCCGCCACCCCGAGCACCAGGACCGGGCCCGTGAGGAGCTCTCCCGCGTGCTGGGCGACCGTACGCCGGGGGCCGCCGACCTGGAGCGGCTCCCGTACCTCACCCAGGTCCTCAAGGAGGCGATGCGGCTGTATCCGGCCGCGCCGGTCATCGGGCGCAAGGCCGTCGCCGCCACCCGGATCGGGGAGCACACCGTGCCCGCCGGTGCGGACGTGATCCTGGCGCCGTGGGTGACGCACCGCCACCCCGCGTACTGGCCGGACCCGGACCGCTTCGACCCCGAGCGCTTCACGCCCGAGGCGGAGGCGGGGCGGCCGCGCTACGCGTGGTTCCCGTTCGGCGGGGGTCCGCGCGCCTGCATCGGGCAGCACTTCTCCATGCTGGAATCGGTGATCGCGCTGGCGATGATCCTGCGGGCCTACGAGTTCGAGGCCGTGGACACCGAGATTCCGGTCGGCGCCGGGATCACCCTGCGGGCGAACGGCCCCGCGCGCTGCCGGATCCGTCGCGTGGACGGCTGAGGGCTGTCCCGTCATCCCGGGCTCGGCCCGGATATTGAGATGCGGGCAGCTCAGAGCAGGTAATAGGGTCGATGCCCGTGGAACCACTCACCGAAAAACAGATCCGCGCATCCTTCGTGAACTGCACCAAGGGCGAGGCGGCGCGGCTGCGACTGCCGCTCGACTTCACCGAGCTGCCGTGGCAGGACCTTGACTTCCTGGGTTGGGTGGACCCCGGAGCACCCCTGCGGGCCCATCTCGTGCTGCCCCGGGAGGACGGTGCCGGCCCGCTGGGGATCTCGCTGCGCGTACCGGCCGTCGGCCGCACCAGCGCGGTGAAGTCCAGCCTGTGCCAGATCTGCCTGACGGGTCACGCCTCCTCCGGGGTCACCCTGCTCGCCGCACCGCTGGCAGGCGTGCGCGGCCGTGAGGGCAACACGGTCGGCACGTACATCTGCGCGGACCTCGCCTGCCCCCTGTACGTACGCGGCAAGCGCCAGGCGAAGCTGCGCGCCGGGCAGTACGAGGAGTCCCTGACGCTGGACGAGCGGCTCGCCCGCATGTCCGACAACCTGGACGCCTTCGCGGCCCGCGTCACGGCGGTGTAGCGGCACCGGGAGCCGCCCCCGGCCCTCCGGTCCGGTCCGCCGCAGGCTTGTGGTTGCCCTGGAGGCGTGCGAGGTCCGAGGGGCGGACCTGGATGACGAACAGCGCGATCAGCGCTCCGACCAGGGTGAACAGGGACGCCACGACGAAGGCGGCGCTGATGCCCGAGGTGAGGACCTGGTCGCCCCACGGTTTCGGGAGCTGTCCGGTGCGCCGGAAGAAGGCCTGCTGCACCGGGCCGGCGGTGCTGAGGAATTCCGGTATCTGCTGCTTGGCCTCGTTACGGCTCGCCGTGCCGTAGACGGTCACCAGGATCGACAGGCCCAGCGAGCCGCCCACCTGCTGCATCGTGTTCAGCAGTCCGGACGCCGCGCCCGACTCCCGGTCGGAGACGTTGGACAGGGCCATCAGTGTCAGCGAGACGAACTGGAGGCCCATGCCGAGGGCGAAGAGCAGCATCGGGCCCAAGATGCTGCCGAGGTACGTCGAGTCGACGTCGGTCTGCGTCAGCCAGGCGAGTCCGGCCGCCGAGGACAGGGCGCCGGGGACCATGACGGGCTTGGGGCCGAACTTCGGCAGCAGTTTCGCGGTGATCGCGGCGCCCACCGCGATCACCGCGCTGACCGGCAGGAAGGCGAGGCCGGCCTGGATCGGGCTGAAGCCCAGCACGATCTGCACGAAGAGGGTCAGGAAGAAGAACATTCCGAAGATCGCGCAGGCGAGCATGAGCATGATGCCGTAGGTCCCGGCCCGGTTGCGGTCGGCGAACATGTGCAGCGGGGTGATCGGTTGTGGCGAGCGGCGTTCGTTGAGGATGAAGAGGGTCAGCAGGACCACGGCGGCGCCGAAGGAGCCGAGGGTGACTGGATCGCGCCAGCCTTCCTGGGATGCCCGGATGAAGCCGTAGACGAGCGAGACCATGCCCAGGGTGGACAGCAGCGCGCCCGCGAAGTCGAAGTGCCCCGGGTGGCGTTCGGACTCGTGGAGGACCTTCGTGGCCAGCGCCGCGATCACGATGGCGATCGGGACGTTGACGAAGAGCACCCAGCGCCAGTCGAGCCATTCGACGAGGATGCCGCCGGCCAGGAGGCCGATCGCTCCGCCCGCGGCCGAGACTCCGGCGAACACGCCGAACGCCCTGTTGCGTGCCGGGCCTTCGCGGAAGGTGGTGGTGATCAGGGCGAGGGAGGTCGGTGAGGCGATGGCGCCGCCGACGCCCTGGAGGGCGCGTGCGGCCATCAGCTGGCCCTCGTTCTGGGCGAGTCCGCCGAGGAGCGAGGCGAGCCCGAAGAGCAGGACGCCGAAGATGAAGACGCGTTTGCGGCCGAGGATGTCTCCGGTGCGCCCGCCGAGGAGCAGCAGTCCGCCGAAGGCGAGAGTGTAGGCGTTGACGACCCAGGAAAGGCTCTCCGTCGAGAAGTTGAGAGCGGTCTGGATGTGCGGCAGCGCGATGTTCACGATCGTGATGTCGAGAACCACCATGAGTTGGCAGGAGGCGATGACGAACAGGGCGAGTCCGCTGCCGCTTCCCTGGACCTTGCCTTCGGTCCCTCTGTTGCCCGGCGATACGTTCGGATCCACCTTTTCGACGCTAAGCCCGCACCCCAGGGGTCACCACTCGAACAGCCTAGTAATGGTGACATTTCACATGTCACACTACGATCATGGATGACTTCCTCAGGCTCTCCGCGAGCACGGCCCGCTTCACCTACGGCGCCCCGCGCGCCTTCTCCTTCGGAGACGACGGCCGACTGCTCTGGTTCCTCCGGTCGACGGGCCCCACCGACGCCTTCGACTCGCTCTGGGTGCTGGACACCACCACCGGCGCCGAGACCCGGCTCGCCGATCCCCGTGAACTCTGCCCTGAGCCCGGGCCCCTCCCCGAGGCCGAGCGCCGACTGCGGGAGCGGACCCGGCTCGTCGCCGCCGGAATCGGCTCGTACGCCCTCTCCGGCGACGGCCTGCGCGCCGCCTTCGCGCTGTACGGGCGGCTCTTCGAGGTCACCGCGGGCGGCGCCGGGACGCCCAAGGAGATCCCGGCGGCCGGACCCGCGCTGGACCCGCGGCCGAACGCCGACGGCTCGCGCACCGCGTACGTCGCCGACGACGTCCTGTACGTCGCCCCGGGCGGCCGGATCAGCCCCGACGACGGGGCCCGCTGGGGCCTCGCCGAATTCGCCGCCGCCGAGGAGCTGGCCCGCCCCCGGGGCCACTGGTGGTCCCCGGACGGGGTCACCCTGCTGGCCGCCCGCGTCGACGAATCCGCCCTCCAGCGGCGCTGGTTCGCCGACCCGGCACACCCTGAACGGCCCGCCGAGGACTTCGCCTACCCCGAGGCGGGCGGGCCCAACGCCGACGTCCAGCTGTGGGTGCTCGGTGAGGGCGGGACCCGGATACGGCTCGACTGGGACGCCTGCACCTACCCGTACGTCTCCGACGCGGGCTGGGAGTCCGCCGGCGAGATCCTGCTGACCGTCCAGGACCGGCTCCAGCAGAACGTCCTGCTGCTCTCCGCCGACCCGGCCACCGGCCGCACCCGGGAGCTGTCCCGCACCACGCACCCGCAGTGGGTGGACCCGCTGGTCCCCGGCACCCCGGCCCGCCTCGCCGACGGGCGGATGCTGACCTGCGCCGACACCCCGGGCGGAGCCGCCCGCGCCCTCGCCGTGGACGGCGAACCGGTCACCGGGGACGGGATCCAGGTCCGCGCCGTGGCCGGGCTGCACGAGGGCCGGCTGCTGATCGAGGCGGGCCTGCGCGACCCGTCCGAGCAGCAGGTGCTGCTGCTGGATCCGGACACCGGGGAGCTGACCCCGGTCGCCGACGGGCCCGGCGTGCACACCGTGTCCGTGTCGGCCGGCACTCTGCTGCTGACCAGCGCCGACGCCGACGGGGTACGGCGCACCGTACGCACCCGCGACGGGCGGGAGTTCACCCCCGCCGATCTGTCCGAGCCGCTGCCCTACCAGGTGGACGCGATCCTGGAGCGGGTCACCGAGCGCGGCATCCCCACCTCCCTCGTCCTGCCCCGCGACCACGTCCCCGGCCGGCGGCTGCCCGTCCTGATGGACAGCTACGGCGGCCCCGGCATGCAGGACGTCAGCGCCGACCCGCGCCGCCGCCAGCACCGCCAGTGGTGGGCCGACCAGGGCTTCGCGGTGGTGACCGTCGACAACCGCGGGACCTCGTACGTCTCCCCCGCCCACACGCACGCCATGTACCGCGGCTTCTCCGAGGTCACCCTGGACGACCAGGTGGCGGCGCTCCACGCGCTCGCCGCCCGCCACACCGACCTCGACCTCGGCCGGGTCGGGGTACGCGGCTGGTCGTACGGCGGTTACCTCTCGGCCATGGCCGTGCTGCGCCGCCCGGACGTCTTCCACGCGGCGGCCGCCGGGGCCGCGCCGACCGACTTCCGGCACTACGACACGGCGTACACCGAGCGGTACCTGGGTCTCCCGCAGGACCACCCGGAGGTCTACGAACGGGACTCGCTGCTGCCCGATGCCCCGAAGCTGGCGCGCCCCCTGCTGCTGATCACGGGCCTCGCCGACGACAACGTGCACCCGTCCCACACCCTGCGCCTCTCCCAGGCCCTGACGGACGCGGGCCGCCCGCACCAGCTGCTGGCCCTCCCCGGCGTCACCCACATGACCCCGGGCGGCACCCGGGAGAAGCTGATGGCGCTGGAGCTGGAGTTCTTCCGCCGCGAACTGGCCTGAGGGCCGCCTGCCGCACCCACCACCGTCACGGCGACGGCGGTCCGGAGGGTGCGGCATGCGCGAGGTACGGCGGTGCCCCGGGGACGCCTTTGTCCTCGGGGCACCGCCGCTTCCCTTGGGTCCCCGTCAGTCACCAGGGAAGTGGCAGGCCACCTCGCGGGAGGCGGCGGGGCGCAGCAGCGGGCGCTCCGTGCGGCAGAGCTGCTGGGCCTTGGGGCAGCGCGGGTGGAAGGTGCAGCCCGGAGGTGGAGCGGCCGGGCTCGGCGGGTCGCCGAGCAGCACGATCCGCTCCCGCCGCCGTTCCGCCGCCGGGTCGGGCAGCGGGACGGCGGACAGCAGCGCCCGGGTGTACGGGTGCTGCGGGTTCTGGTAGAGGGACTTCTTGTCCCCGATCTCGACGATCCTGCCGAGGTACATGACGGCGACCCGGTCGCTGACCCGTTTGACCACCGACAGGTCGTGCGCGATGAACACGTACGCGAGGCCGAGCTCCGCGCGCAGCCGTTCCATCAGGTTGACGATCTGGGCCTGGACGGAGACGTCCAGCGCCGAGACCGGCTCGTCGGCGACGATCAGCCGGGGGCTCGTGGACAGCGAGCGGGCGATGCCGATGCGCTGGGCCTGACCACCGGAGAACTCGTGCGGATAGCGGTCGATGTGTTCGGGGATCAGGCCGACGAGCTCCATCAGCTCCGCGGCCCGCCGGCGGGCGTCGCCCGCACTCCAGCCCTGCACCAGCAGCGGGTCGGAAATGATCCGGGCCACGGTCTGCCGGGGGTTGAGGGAGGAGTGCGGGTCCTGGAAGACCATCTGGATGTGCTTGCGCAGCGGGCGCATGGCGGACGGTGAGAGGCGGCTGATGTCCTTGCCCTCGAAGGCGACGCGGCCCGCGGTGGGCTCCAGCAGCCGTACCAGCATCCGCCCGGTGGTGGACTTGCCGCAACCCGACTCCCCGACCAGGCCGAGGGTCTGTCCGGCCGCCAGGTCGAAGGAGACCCCGTCGAC
>NZ_JBSGZP010000020.1:0-27473 GCF_053611065.1 Streptomyces sp. NPDC054840 | reverse complement strand
ACGAGTTCCTCAAGCAGCTGGTGGCCGAGCGTCGAATCGTCATCCGGTTGTCGGTGGAGCGGCTGTACGGGACGGCCTTGGACATCGGGTAGATGGGACTGCGTACGTGCGCGGTAGCTCCTCCGAGCCCCGCACGACCCTATGCGACTCTGGACCTGCGGCTCGGGAGCCGGCTCCGTCCTTGGTGCCGGGATCGGCTTGTCGATCGTGATGGAGTTCCACGCCGGCGATGCCGCGCGGCTTCAGCGGGGCGCTGGGTTTCCAGGTTTTCTCGCCGAACCGGCAGGCCGTGTCAGCTTCCCGGCCCGAGTAGATCTCGTCGTCCAGTATGTCGGCTTCGGTGAGGTCCGGGCTGTCCACGCGGCGGTAGGCGGCCCACTTGTTCCGGTCCTTGAGGGGCACCCGCAGGTGGCTGCCCGCCCGGGAGTCCTTGCGGCGGAGCAGAAGTTCGACGGCCACCACCGGCCCAAGCGTGCTACTGGGCAAGCCCTTCACCCGCTGGAGCGTATTGCACAGATGATCTTGCGCGGGCAGCATGGCCTACTGACGAGACATCGTGGTCGCAGGGAGGTTTGGCGACCGGACTGGAGGCGCACGCCATGATCAGGCTGTCGGACGGGCCCATGACCTGGGTGGCGACGGGGGACAGTATCACCCAGGCCGCACTGCACACCCATGGCGCGCGCGGTTGGGTCGAGCACCTGCACGAGCGCGTGCGGTGGCAGCTGGGTCGGCTCACCGACGTCGTGGTCAACACCGGGGTCTGCGCGTGGGGCGCGGTCGACGTACTCGCGGCCCATGACCGCCTCATCGGCCGGTTCGAGCCCGATGTGCTGTCCGTGTCCCTCGGCACCAACGACTGCCTCGCCGGGGAGGAGGGGCTGCGCGAGTTCCAGGACGCGATGCGCCGGATCATCACCGGGGCGGGCCCGCAGACGCAGGTCGTCGTGCATACGCCGGTATTGGTCAGTTCCTCGGACCGGGAGCGGCGCGCGGCACTTCCCCTGTACTGCCAGGCCGCACGGGACATCGCGAAGGACACCGGCGCACTGCTCGTCGACCACGAGGCCCACTGGCTGGAGCGCCACGGCACGGCTGAGCCGATCGCGTGGCTCGACGACCCGGCGCACCCGAACGCGGCCGGTCACCTCCACATGGCGAACCACACCCTGCGTGTCATGGGTTTGGGCGAGCTGGACCCCCTCTAGAGCTGTCAGCCGGACCGGCCGGGAGAGACCATGGCTTTTGACCCGCAGTTCCAAGCCCTGTACGACCAGCGCGCCGCGCAAGGGGCCAGGCCGTTGTACGACATGACACTCGCCGAGGCCAGGGCGGCTGATCTGGCCGCTGTCCAGGCCGATGCCGGCGCTCGGGAACCCGTGCGAGAGGTGTTCGACGAGTCGATACCGGGGCCCGCCGGAACACTGCTCGTCCGCGTCTACCGGCCCGAGGCGGGACCAGGCCCCCTGCCCGTACTGGTCTATTTCTTCGGCGGCGGCTGGACACTGGGAAGCATCGAGACGAGCGACGCGATCTGCCGGAGTCTGACCAATGCCGCAGGCTGCCTCACCGTCGCGGTGGGATATCGTCTGGCGCCGGAGAGCAAGTTCCCCGCCGCGGTCCAGGACTGCTACGCGGCCCTGCGCTGGACCGCCGAGCACGCCGCACGCCTGGGCGGCGACACTTCGCGTATCGCTATCGGCGGCGACAGCGCCGGCGGCAACCTCACCGCCGCGATGACCCTCATGGCGCGGGACGCCGGCGGCCCGGCCATCCTGGCCCAACTGCTCGTCTACCCCAACACCGACTATCTCGCGGACACCCCGTCCCGCCGTGAGAACACCGATCCGCTCCTGTTCAACGACAAGTCCGTACAGTGGTATTGGGACAACTACCTGAACTCCCCCGAAGAGGGGGAAAACCCTCTCGTATCCCCGCTGCGCGCTTCCAGCCTCACAGGTCTGCCACCAGCTCTGGTCATCACCGCCGAGTACGACCCGCTGCGCGACGAGGGCGAACAGTACGCCCAACGCCTGCGCGACAGCGATGTACCGGTAGAGTCCACGCGCTACCCGGGGGTGGCCCACGGATTCTTCGCCATGGCGGGCGCCCTCGACGCGGGGAGCCGCGCACTCAAGCAGGCGGCCGCATACCTGCGCACCGCCTTCGCCGGCGACTCCACCGAAGCATGATGGCCTCACCTTGCACCCGGACTTGTGATTCCGGCAGTGGCCGCCGCGATCCGGTGAACCGTTCCGGCCAATCGGGGCCGCAGGGGCGCAGTCCCGCCACTGCCATGCGGCGGGCCCTGCGCCCCTCCGCGCGGTGTCAGCCCCGCGGCCGCCCCGGCGCTCAGTCTTCGGTCAGGCCCCGGCCCGGGGGGCCGCGTCGAGCCGGTGGTCCCGCAGCGTCGCGCGCAGATCGGCCACGCCGGTGAACACCGCGGCCCGCGACCGGCACTCCGTCGAGCGATGCGGGCGTGGCCTGAGACGCCTGAGGCTACCGCCGACGGCCCTCGCCGCACGGGGGGCGACTTGCTTGGCGTCGAAGCTCAGGGCGCGGGCGCCCTGATGCCGAGCTGGGCGATGATGGCGCGCAGGACGGATCCTGCCGCTGCCGGTGCAGATCGCGCTGTAGGGAACCCCACAGATAACTGCCCGCCCGTGGTAGTTGCGGTGGCGGCTCGATCTTCCGGCTGTCCGCGCCCGCCGGCCCGTACCCCGTCGGCATGCAGGACGGTCTATCTGACGGACCGGCCCGTAGCGACCCGTGGGTGGGCGCCGTGCGGGAGTTGATGCTGACCGTCCTGAACTCTGCCCGATCGGTACGAGGGTTCTCCCGTGCGCCGCAGCTCACCCCCATGCCCGCCGTGTTGCGGGCGCGGGTGGAGACCAGCTCGCCCTACTTCGTGTAGTTGTAGACGGTCGCCCGGGAGACGCCGAGCTGGTCGGCGATGAGTTGTGCGGAGCTCCGGGTCTCGAAGAACCCCTCCCGATGCAGCCGCCGCACCAGCTCGCGCTTCTGGTCGCGGTTGAGGCCACGCGGGGTGCTGGAGCGCTCCGCCGCGAACGAGTCGATGGCCGAGCGGAGTTCGCGTCCGGTGCGGTCGCGCAGTGTCTCCAGGGGCTCGCCTTGGTGTTCGACATCCGTAGCGACGAGGTTGGCCAGGGTCAGGGCCAGCGGCGACAGCGTGCTGACGTCCAGGTTCAGGCACAGGGCCGCGACATAGCGTCCCTCGGCGTTTTTGATGCCGATCGAGGTGCTCTTGGCCGGGCGTCCGTCGGGGAATTGGTTGCTGTAGTTCTGGATGACGCTGGGGTAGTCGGGGTCCGCAATGCGGCGCAGGCCCAGTTCGGTGGCGGAGTCACCGACCTGCCGTCCGGACAGGTTGTTCTCGATGGTGCGGATGGCGCTGTCGGGTCGGCGCAGATCGTGCAGGACTACCTCGCACAAACCTGGGAACATGCGCCCGACGGCGACAGCGATGCGCTCGGCTTCCCGTACGAGGTGCTCGTCTTCCGGCACGGTGGGCTGGTCGGCGCGTGTGTCATTCGGTCGGCCGGTGGGGTATGTCATCGAGCGCTGCTCGATTCCTGAGCGCCGTCACGGTGCCCGGCGAACACAGCGGCCATCTTCTCGGCGGACTTCAGCCCCGCGCCGGTGAGCACGACCACGGTCGTCTCGTCTGGAGCGATCTCTCCGGTCGCGATGAAGTGATCGAGGGTCGCCGCGGCGACGCTGCTGGTCGGCTCGGCGTACAAGCCTCGCGCGCTCAGTGCGCGGACCGCGGCGTGGATCTCCGCCTCGGGGACGGCGTAGGCGGCGCCGTCGGAGCGGCGGATGGCCTCCACCGCCTCGGGCAGCCGGACCGGGTGGGCGATGGACGCGCCCTCGGCGATCGTCGGCAGCCGCCCATTGCGGCTTGCCGGGTCGATGCCGTGGAAGGTGTCAGCAATGGTCGCCCAGTGCTCGGGCTGCCCGACGAACAGGCGCGGGCGCCTGTCGATCTGGCCGGCCCGGAGCAGTTCCCCGAACGCGAGGTCGCACCCGATGATGTTGCTGCCGGCCCCGGCCACGAGGACTACGTTGTCGGGCGCGGTGAAGCCGAGGGACTCCCACATCTCGTAGGCGATGGTCTTGGTGCCCTGGATGAACATGGGGTGCCAGTTGTGGCTGGCGTAGGGGATCTGCTCCGACTGACGGATGGCCTCGTTCGAGACCTCGTCGCGGGTGCCGTCCACAAGCTCGATCTCGGCCCCGTAGGCACGGGTCTGGAGGATCTTGGCCGCCGAGGTGGCGGCTGGAACGATGATCTTGGCGCGGATACCGGCAGCGGCGGCGTAGGCGGCCACCGCAGAACCGCCGTTGCCCGAACTGTCCTCGAGTACGTGGTCGGTGTCGTGTGCCACGAGGTGGGACATCATCACCGATACGCCCCGGTCCTTGAAGCTGGAGGTCGGATTGAACCACTCCAGCTTGAAGTGGACGCGCCAGCCGGCCCAGTCGACGGGGACCATCGGCGTACACCCTTCGCCCAGGCTCACCCGGCGGGCGGCCGGGACGGGCAGGGCCGCGTGGTAGCGCCACAGGGAACGTTCGGCGGTGTCGATCTGTTCGGGACGCAGGCCCGGCAGTGCGCTGACGGCGAGGGGGCTTCCGTCCTCGCCCCGCCAGCGAGGGTCGTCCAATGAGTAGCGCTTTCCGGACCGGTCGTACAGGTGGGGGGCGGTGACGGCTGAGTGTCGTTCGGCGTTCATGGGAGTTCCGGCTTCTACTCGCTCGACGTGCTGTCGCTGAGGTTCCCGGCCCGGCAGGCAACCTGCCCTCCCCATGTTAGACGTCCAATCTAGATGTGAACAGCAAATCTAGTTCCGGTCCGGGAGGTCAGCCCGGAGGAGTTGTGGACGTTCACGCTGGAAGACGGCGGCCGTGTCCGGTGATTTCTACCCGTGATGTGCGGTTCCGCAGGCGGGACTATGTGGGGCCGTGGATGAGCGTTGTCGAAGCGGTAGCGGTGGCCGTCGCGGTCGCGCAGCGTCTGTTGGACGACTCTCTGCGTGGTCATGAAGCGGGGTGACGGCGACACCCTCGTTGCACACGAAGCATGACTTCGCTTGAGGCCAGGCTGTCGGCATCCCGGACGCGCGCCTCCTCGTGGGACAGGGCGCCACCGCCCGTACGGGACTTCGCGTCCCATCTTCGAACGTCACGTACATCGTGTCAGGCATCGGCGCCGGCTCCGTCCCGCTCCGCGAGCGCCTCGGGCATCCCTTCCAGCAGCACCACGACGGCGACCAGCTCACCGACGTCGGAACGGCCGAGCCACAGGGGGTAGGTACCGTCCCCGGTCGTGGCGAAGGCCATGAGTTCGCCGCCGGAGGCCTCGTCCCAGGTGCGTTGCATGAAGAGGGATCCGTCGTCGATGTCCTCGTACCCGTCCAGGTCCGGCTCTCCCTGGATCAGCCCCCGCTCGTAGAGCGCGACGAGCGGCTCCCAGGCCCCGGCGTCGGCGAAGCAGCCGGTGGCGCCGTCGGTGTCGAAGCCGGCGATCTGGTTCTCGATGAACAGCCGGGGATCGTCGTCGGCGGCGAGGGCCATCTCCCAGGTGGCGGCGGGGGTTTCGCTGGCGAGGAGGCGGACCGCCGTGCGGGCCGTGGTCGTGACCTCGGTGTTCCGCCACTCGCAGTGGTAGCTGTAGCGGACGCACGCCTCGTCGACTACGTACTCCCCGGGCGGGACCGGGACCGTGATGCGCGGCCCGTCGCCTTCGTCGGCGTCCGGGCCGGAGACGGCCAGCAACCCGCTGGGTACGCGCAGGCCGGCGACCCGGCGCGGCTCACGACGGACATCTCGGGGTGGTACCCGTCTGTCACACGCACCCCGGGCCGGAACAGCTCGTTGATCGGCCCGGGCTGTGCGGGGCGCGGCGGACGCCAGCACCCCACTCCTGCGCTCCGCCTTGATTGTGTTCCTGATCTGCAAGGTAACCGCCGGGTATGACAACCGGCCCACTGGGCGGGTGGTGAGGCGGGTCGGTCTTCGTGGACCCGCCGGTCGGTCTTCGTGGACCCGGCCGAGTCGACCGGGCGGGAACTGCCGGGGCTCGATCTGACGTCTCCCCTGATGCCCCGTGGGGTTCCGCCACGCGTGGGTGAGTCCGCGCACTGTCGGCCGATGCCTGTCAGTGCTCGGCAGCGTTCTGGTGTCGTGGGACAGCGGAGGGGGACGGGGCGTCATGGCGGATACGAGCCGTAACAAGATCTGGGCGGTGATCGGTGCCTCCTTCGTCGCCGTCGGCCTGCTGATCAGGTTGGTGATCGCCATGGGCGACTCCCACTCATCGCCCGTACCGATTGCGAGCCGGCCGTCACCGGACGACAGTGCGATGACGCTCAATCCGGGGGACCATCCCCCGCCCAGATCCCTCTGCGCGCACGTCGACTTCCAGGAGTTCACGGGCGTGTTCCAGCTGCAAGGTGCACGCGACGGCTACAACACCGGTCTCGAACCCGAGGTGGTCTCCGGCTCCATGTGCGAGCAGTCCATGTCTCGCGGCGGTACGGGCGCGGGCGTGGTCGAGGTCACCGTTCTCTGCAGCGCGTGGCGGGACGAGGCCAAGGCCATTGACGGGTTCGAGCTCGGCCGGGCGGCGCCCTACGGCCCCCCGGAGGCGGTATCCGGTCTCGGGAACGAGGCCTACCGCTACCGCGGCTCGAACCATCCCACCGTCGGTATGAAGGTCCGTGCCCGCAACCTCGACTGCAAGGTCGAGGCCGAGCCGAAACCGCCGCTGACCGACGCCGAGGCCGACGGCACCTTCACGGCGATGCAGCAGCTCCTTCAAACCCTGATCCCCAAGCTGGCCCACTGAGTCGAGGAGAACGTTCGAGATCACCTGGGGGCACGGGCCGCAGCGGGGGCGCGGAGAAACTCTCGGGCCTCCACGTCTTAGCGCGACTACTGTGCTGCCGGTAAGACACCGTCTTCACGTCCGTCAACTGTTTTCCGCCGAGGGCGGTCCGACGCCGGCCGTGGGAGGTTCTGACCCACGGGGTCCGGGTCAAGGACGCCCCCGGGAAGCCGGTCTACGCCGACAGCCTGGCGCAGCTCACGGACTTCCTGCCGTTCCAGGTCGAGGTCGGCTGCGGCGTCTCCTACGAGGCGGGGATTCCGCCGCTGCACCGGCTCCACGAGATGTACCACGTGAATGAGATCGAGGACGAGCAGCTGCGCAAGGGCTTCACGTTCGTCCTCGCGCCGGGCCGGGACCCGCTGCTCGCGGAGATGTTCCTGAACACCGAGGACAAGGTCGGCGAGCTGTCGGACATGTACCGGGCGTGCTTCAACGCGGAGGTCACCCCGGCCCTGGAGGCGCTCAAGCGGATGGAGGAGGCCGGGCACATGGTCGGCCCGTTCATCACGAACAACTTCGACGCGCTCGGCGCCCGCGCCGGGTTCCAGGAGGAGTTCATGCGCCGCTACGACCAGCGGATCCCGCCGGTCACCTTCCACCCCGACGCGAAGGCGCTGGTCGTGATCGGGCTGCACGCCGACCGGCGGTGGGTGGCCAAGCGGGCCCGCGCGGCCGGACTGAAGGTGTTCCTCGTCGACCCGGAGGGATTCCCCCGTCCGGACGGCACCTGGTTCGACTATCCGCTGGAGGCCCCGCGGAGCGGTGACGTGGTCGTACGGCAAACGGCCGCCGTCGCGATCAGTGAGCTGGAGCGGCTGCTGATCCCCCACGCGACCAGCGCGTGAAATCCGGGGACGGGGAACGGCGCTAGCCTCTGGGCTCGTTCCCCGGCCCCGCCACACGGTGCCCCTCCCAGGATGAGAGTCAAGGAATGCGCGTTTCAGTGATCGGCTGCGGACACCTCGGCATCCCGCACGCGGCGGCGATGGCCGAACTGCGCCACGAAGTCGTCGGCGTGGACGTCGACCAGGCCAAGGTGGACAGCCTCAACTCAGGCCAGTGCCCCATCTACGAGACCGGCCTCCCCGAGCTACTCGCCTCCCACACCGCGAGCGGGCGACTGCGGTTCACCACCGACATCCGCGAGGCCGCGGTCTTCGCCGAGATGCACTTCATCGGCGTCGGCACGCCGATCGACGCGGACGGCCGCTCCTACGACACCGCACAGGTATTCGGCGCCATCCGCCAGCTCGCGCCCCTCCTCGACCGGCCGTGCACGATCGTCGGGAAGTCCACCGTCACCGTGGGCACCACCGTCCAGGTCACCGCCCTCGCCCAGCGCCTGGCCCCGGCCGGCGAGCGCGTCGACGTCGTGTGGAACCCAGAGTTCCTCCGCGAGGGCCACGCCGTCGAGGACACCCTGCGACCGGACCGCATCATCGCCGGCCTCACCACCGTCGAGGCGGAGAAGGCTATCCGTACCGTCTACGCGCCCATCCTGGACACCGGCGTGCCCATCTTCGTCACCGACCCGCAGACCGCCGAACTCGCCAAGGGCGCCGCGAACACCTTCCTCGGCCTGAAGATCAGCTACATCAACGCCGTCGCCGACATGTGCCAGGCCGCAGGCGGTGACGTCTCCCAGATCGTGGAGATCCTCGGGATCGACCCGCGGATCGGCAGCGGCGGGATGCGGCCGGGCATCGGCTACGGCGGCGGCTGCCTCCCCAAGGACGTCCGCGCCTTCACTGCCTCCGCCCGCCAGCTCGGCGCCGACCAGGCCGCCACCCTCCTGCGCGCCGCCGAGAAGATCAACGAGAGCCGCACCGACGTCGCCATGGACCTCATCCGTGAGGCCCTGTGCGGGCACCCGGTCAAGAACGCCAAGATCACCGTGTGGGGCGCCGCGTTCAAGCCCGGCACCAACGACGTCCGGGAAAGCCCGGCGCTCGCGCTCGCCCACGCCCTCCAGCAGGCCGGCGGCAACGTCACCGTTCACGACCCTCAGGCCGTGGCCTCGGCCATGACCCGCAACCCGGAGCTGGACTATACCGACGACCTCGCCGCATCCGTCGAGGGAGCCGAGCTCGTCGTCCTGGCCACTGAATGGCCGGAGTACCGCAGGGCCGACCCCCATGCCCTCGTAGGTCTCCTTGCCGACGCGCTGCTCGTCGACTGCCGCACCACCCTCGACCCCGAGCCCTGGCGCGCGGCAGGCTGGGCCGTCCACCAGCTCGGACGCCCCGGGAAGTAGAGCCGCTCCCCCGCGGTGCAGCCCCGCACCCACCCCCAAGCCCCTGGAAAGGTGCCGCGCCATGACCAGTGACGACGTTCTGCTCCGTCGTGCCGACGACTCCGACGCAGCTCCCGCGGCCGACGTGTGGCTGCGTTCCTTCGCCTCCGCGCTGCCCACCGTGCGCTGCGCCCACGACGAAGCCGACGTGCGCGACTGGTTCGCACGCGTCCTCGTGCCCCAGTACGAGACCTGGGTCGCGGTCCCCGGAAGCGGCGTGGTGGGGGTTATGGTGATCAACGGCGGGGAGCTGAAACAGCTCTACCTCGACCCCACCTGGCGTGGACGGGGCCTCGGCGACCGGTTCATGTCCCTGGCCAAGGAGCGGCGGCCAGACGGGCTGACGCTGTGGACGTTCCAGGTCAACGAACCGGCGCGCCGGTTCTACGAGCGCCACGGCTTCATTGCGGTCGAGCGAACGGACGGGCTGCGCAACGACGAGCGCGAGCCGGACATCCGATACCTCTGGCAACCTCCACCCCCACGCTGACTATGAGAGCGCTCACCCCGGACTCTAGGGTGAGCGCCCTCATCGTCGTGAAGCCGGTCTACCGTGTGGCAATGACAGTTCTGATCGTCGGCGGCAGCGGCTTCCTCGGGACCGAGCTGGTCCGGCAGGCGATAGCGGCAGGGCACACGACCGTCGCGACGTACGCGAACAAGCCCGGCGCCGCCTCCCCCACCACCTGGCGCCATCTCGATCTGCGGGATGCGGGAAGCCTGGACTCCGCCGTGTCCGATATGCGCCCGCATCTCGTCCTCAACGCGTCGAGCGGATCAGCCGACTGGGCGACCACGGCAGCGGGCCCCATCCACCTCGCGATGGCAGCGGCGAGATACGGAACCCGCATGGTCCACGTGTCCAGTGACGCGGTGTTCTCCGGCGCGCACGTCCACTACGACGAATCCAGCCTCCCCGACCCCGTCACCCCTACGGCGCGGCCAAAGCCGCAGCCGAGACCGGCGTCCTCGCCGTGCACCCGAAGGGTGCCGTCGCCCGGACATCGCTGATCATCGGCCACGGGCGGTCCGTCCACGAGAAGGCCGTGCACGAACTCGCCGCCAGCACACGCGACGGCGTGCTGTTCACCGACGACATCCGGTGCCCCGTGCACGTCACCGACCTGGCCGGCGCCCTCCTGGAACTTGCGGCCACCGACGCGACCGGCGTCCACCACCTCGCCAGCCGCGACGCCGTGAGCCGCTACGAGCTGGGGATCCTCATCGCCGAGCGAGACGGACTCGAGGCCTCCCGGCTCCCCACCGGCCTTCGGGCCGACAGCACTCTTCCGTACCGCGCACTCGGCGGCACCGTGGCCGTGAGGCCGCTGGCTCTCCTCGCCAGGTCAAACGTCACTGGTCGCCGGAGCGGCGGGGTGCTGTCATGGGTAGGGAAGACGCGTTGACGAGCAGCAGGGCCTCGGAGGCCGGAGCGCCGCGCGTCGTCCGCCCAGGCGGTCCGACCGCGGCCGCCCCGTCGCCAAATGAAGGAGGCCGACGCCATGCTGCACCGCCGCACGGTCGGTGACGTGATGACCGAGGAGGTCGTCACCCTCCGCCCCAACACACCGGTCCAGGACGTCGTCGGCCTGCTGGACGCGAACGACATCGTCGCGGCCCCGGTCCTTAACGACGACGGCACCCTCGTCGGCGTCGTGTCCGCGTCCGACGTGCTGCGACACGAGACCGGCATGCCCGATCCGCAAGGGCAGGACGGGAACGACGAGGGCGCTTGGGGCAAGGCCCGGGCCCGGACCGCAGGCGCGCTCATGAGCAGCCCCGTCTTCACCGCCCGCCCCGATTGGACGATCACCCGGGCCGCTCGGGAACTTCGCAGTCGGCACGTCAAGCAGCTACCGGTGGTCGGCGACGACGGGCTCCTCACCGGCATCGTCAGCCGCAGCGACCTCCTCGATGCCTTCATCCGCTCAGACGCCGAGATCCGCGGCGAGGTGGAGCAGGACGTCCTGGGGCGCATCCTCGGCCTGGACGAGGGCACCGTCGCGGTCGAGGTTCGGGACGGGGTCGTCACCCTGCGGGGTCACGTTCCGGAACCGCGTCTCGTCCCGGTGGTCGTGGGCCTCTGCCAGGGCGTCGACGGTGTCGTCGCCGTGGACGCCCGCCTCGCCGCCGCCGGGGCGGGCTAAGACGGGGTTACCTGCGCGCCAACAAAGCGCTAACGCTGGCCAAGTAGAGGGTTCTGACTCCCTTCCGCCGGTCTGGCCAAGTGGGTGCTCAGCCATGAGTCAGTGGAACCAAACAACGAGGCGTACGTTCTCGGCTCCGTGGACTTCGCTGAGGATCGCATGACGCTCCAGAACCGGCCCCAGTCGGTGTCGGTCCCTGCGGCCGAGGCGCGGCTGCGTGTGCCAGAGGCGTCGGTCTCCTGCCAGTCCGCGCTGCTCAGCTCAGCCCAGGTCAGCCAGGTGGTCCCGTGCACGTCGTGGGGGCCGCCATAGGCGGTGAACTCACCTCGGAGCCCATCCGAAGCGTCATCCGGGAGGCCACGGCCTTCCGCCAGGGGGCGGAAGCCGACACACGAGGGGGACCGGATGCCGCTGGTCGGCTGCCTGCGCCTGGGCCTCCTGCCGGCCCGCGACTTCCGCCTCGCCTTTGGCCGGCTCGCCGACCCCGCCTGGGCGTACGTCGGGGCTCGGTGTTGAAGCCGATCCCCCGCCGTCCTGGACCGATACCGAAAGCGGCCTGGAGGCGGCGGCAGACGCCATCGTCGAGCTGCTGTTGCACTCGAACGCGCCGACAGCAGGAGCACCGCTCGCTCACTGCCTCCCGCAGCGCCGCCGTCGTACGCACCGGGGCTGCTGCCCGCCGATGTGCAGGAGATGGCCGCGTACTACCTCGCCAAGGCGCACCGCCGCCTCCGCCCACGCCGACGCCGCAGTGTCGGAGCACCAGGCGGCAGCGCTGGGGCATTCGCGGCGCACAGTGGTGACGCGGTGCGCTCCCTGCGCTCCTACCAGCTCAACGACACCACCCACTCCCTGAAGAACAACACCACACCCTGCGGCGCGCAAGGAGGCGTGGGCTCGCCGCGCTCCGGTCCTACCGGCAAGCCACCGGGCACCTCGCGCCCCGGCAGGACGCCGTGTGGGGCGAAAGCGAGGCAATGGTGCCCACGGGCCGACCTCCGCCGTAAGGGCGGCCTCGGGAAGGACCCGGAGCCGGCGGCGGAACGCGCGAAGCAGCTGACCGCGATCGACCAGGACTGGAACTGCCCGTGGCCGCTGGACTGGCAGCGGCACCACCGCATCCGCGCCCCGACGCGGCCCGGGGGGCTCGGCGCCGTCGGGGCTACGGGGGTCGCAGGGCGTGGAGATTCGGCAGATGGCGTTCGCCGACGTGGGGCAGGGTGGTCTTCCGTCCTTGACTATCGCACAGACGTACGCACTGTCTCGGTGGGGACGAGTCCGTCTCCACGACGATGTCCTGAATGTCGGGCCAGACCCACTTTCGCACCTCGGGTAGCCTACTTGGCGGCCCAGCAGCCCAAATTGTTCCGGTTCCCCTCCGCCGCCCGGCGCGGCGTGTCCGGCGATCCCAGCAGACCGTACGGCAGATACCCGGACCGGACCGCGAGTTCCCACCCATGGACCTGGACGGCGAGGCAGGCCAGGGCGAGGGTGCCGAGGGGGAGGAGGGACCGGGGCGCGGGATCACCGGCATCGGCCTCGACGCTCTCCCGGTACGCGACCAGCCGGGCGACGAGGGCGTCCTCGAAGGCATGCTGGTCGTCGTTGAGGAGTACGCGGAGCAGCCGCTGGTCCGCGCTCAGCGCGTCGCCGACCTCGTCGAGCCGCTGGGCGGCCTCCGTGCGTTCCCCGGCGTCCGGCTTGCGCAGCGGAACTGTAGGCCAGTCGCGGGGCAGATGCCCGGCCGCCTCGGTGAGATAGGGGCACAGGGCGTCCATGGCGGCGAGGTCGGCGGGGTCGGAGACGGAGGTGTACCGGTTGTAGGGCACGCCGTCACGGATGGCGGGCGCGTAGTCACCGCGCAGCAGCAGCCCGGTGACCCGCTCCCAGTCCCACACCTGCCCGCTGACGACACACATCTCGAACATGTCGAGCCAGGTCCGCGCGGTGGGCGCCTCGTTGACGACGTCCCGGAAGGTGATGGGCCCGTCCCCGAACTCGTCGTCGTCCGGGTCCGTGCTGATCCGCTCCCCGAGGAGGGGGAACCGGAGTTCCTGGTCCCCGCTCGGGAAGCACATGATGCTCAGCACTCCGTGTACACACTCCGCGGCGGTGACGGCGACCGTGCCGGCCGCAGCGTCGAGCCCCGGCTCCGTCACCGTTCGCGCGGCGACATGGTCGAGCAGTTCGTCCGCCATGGCCCGGATCAGCGTCGGCGAGATGCTGCCGTACCGCAGCGAGTGCCACCGCGTGTAGGCCCGCCCGTCGATGTCGTCGAGCGCCTCGGCCAACCGCTGCTCGCTGACCTGATGGCATGTCACATTCCGCACGTACCCCGTCCCTTCATGAACTCCACGACTGGACGAAGCACGTTAGCAACGGGCACTGACAGCACTCAGGCCGCCTCTTCCGGATCTTGCCTGGCCCGCTTGCCGGATACCGCTGGATGAATGGCACCGAAGCCGTGGATACTGGGCTGCCGCAGGTGAGGACCGTTGATGACAAGGGGACTTGAGGGTGATGGCAACACAGGAACAGGCAGGTTCAACGCCGCCGCCTCCTCCTCCTCATCCTCCGTCGTACCCGCCGTCGACGCCGAGCTCAGTGCCTCCCCGGTGGGCATGGTGGGTCGGGGGGATCGCGATTCCGTTGCTGGGCATCGTGGTGAGTGTGATCGTGAGCGGCGGCCATGATGCCGCACCCCCCGCCTCCACTTCCGTCGCCGGTCCGCAGACAGGCGTCGCCACACCGCCCCGTACGGACCTTGCTTCTCCTGCTCCCAGCCGCACTGCGACTTCAGGCCCGAGCGGATCCGCCGTACCGCCGGCGGAGATCGACCTCACGCCCCCGGACGGACACGGCCCGGCGCGTAAGGCGACATGGGGTCTCGCGCCCGCGCCGTGCACGCAGCACGAGCAGCAGCTGGTGGACCTTGACACCGGCGAGAGCCGCGTCGAGCAGGAACGCAACGGGGCGGTGGAGAAACCCGGCGGGGCCGAGCTGTTGTACTGGCCGGACACCTGCACCGGGATAGGGGACTACGTGCTGCGGGCTCTGCCGAACACCCGCGTGGGCCTCCTGCGACCAGACGCTCCCCGCACCGCCGAGGCGTGCAAGGCCGCCGCGGGCACCGGCTTCGCCGCCCTGCCCCTGTCCGAAAAGCTGGATACCAAGGAGCGAGGCTTCACCGTCGGTGCCGCCATATGCGCGGTGACCGCCGACGGCGCCGTGGCCATGGCAGTGATCGACCACATGAGCGGAGGATCAACGGTCGACGTTTCGGTCAGCGGCAACCTCTACGTGTGGCCACAGGCCCGCTAGCTTCAGCACGCGGCCGGGGCCCGCAAGAAGAAGCCACCCATCCCGAAAAAAGGACCACGCCCGGCACCACCGCCCCGACGAAGGACTCGGACGGTCCCGGGGCGGTCTGACCTGCAAAATCCATCTGGCCGGTGAGGGTGGATGCCGGCCCATGGCCTTCGTGGTCACGCCCGGCCAGTGGGGTGACGCGCCGCAGATGATCGAGGTCATCGAACGCATCGCCGTTCCTCGACCGCAGGGCGGACGGCCGCGCACCCGGCCGGACCACCTCGGCGGCGACAAGGCATACAGCTCACGCCGCAACCGCCGCTACCTGCGAAGACGCCAGATCAAGCACACCATCCCCGAGCCAAAGGACCAGCGGGCCAACCGCACAAGACGCGGGAGCAAGGGCGGCCGGCCCACCGGCTTCGACAGCGAGATCTACAAACGCCGCAACGAGGTCGAGCGCACGATCAACCGGCTCAAGAACTCGCGGGCCGTCGCCACCCGCTACGACAAGAGGGTCTACGTCTTCCACGGCACTGTCACCGTCGCCGCAATCCGGCTCTGGCTCCGCCCGTGAGATGCGCCCTCCACCTGGCTACGCCCAGAAATCCTTAGTCCCCAGCAGCGTTCGTCCCATACGGTGCCGAATACATGACGGCACTTGCATCCTTCACCTTCGTGCGCCACATCGACGGGCTCCGCTACCACTTCGAACGCGACGGCGAGCACTACGGCCGCCCCGCCTATCGCCGAACGGACGGGAACGTGTGGTGTGTCTGGTCGCCGACCGACGGCTGGCACTGCGAGATCGCTGACGGCCTTGTGACTGCTCATCCCCTCAACAGCCACGCTGATGAACCCGAACCCCCGGCCACGGTCTGGCGCAGCTTTAAAAACGACCGCTCCTACCTCTACGACCTCCGGCCCCTTGCCCCCGAAGCCTGATCCGCCGGACAGTGCATAGCAGCCCCTGTTGTGCGGCGCCGTCGATCCGAAGGCGGCGTTCCGGGTGGGAGCGTCGAGAGCGGAGGCGGCCCCGGCCGTACTGCGTCCCGCTTGGGGACCGCGCCCTGTCCCGCGCACTCCATTCCGGCACGGGCCAGGAGGAGCCCTAAGCGGTTACGACGAAGTCAGGTGCTGATCCTTTCCGCTGCGGATCCCGCGACCAGCTGTACGGCCCGGGATCGGCAGCGCACCTCACCGCATCCGCTTTGTCCGTCCGGGTTGCTGGTCGTTAAATGGTTGAAGACTGCCCAGTCTCCTTAAGCGTCGGGATGGAGATCTTCAGCATCCTTGAGGGCGTCGTATGCCTCCTTCCGGGTTCGCCAAGCCACAGCATCGCCCTCAGCTCGGATGGCTGCGGCCCTAGCTTCGCCCTCGGCGCGAAGAATGGCTGCCTGTTTCTCAGCCTCGGCAGCGAGCAGTAGAGAGTGGTGCGCCTGATCTGCGCTGACCACCTCCGCGCTACCTTCGCTATTCGCTTGGGGCGGCGACGTCTCAGCTTCCGCATCGTCCCTGTTGCCTACTTGCAGCGACGGCTGGTCGAGTCTCAGGAAGTCCGGTACGGGGAGGCCGACCATCGCGCGTGTCGCGAGAACATCTGGCGCATCTGCGGGGACATCTCGCCTGGCGTGCGCACCTGGTAGGTAGGTGCGCACCACGTACGCAGGGTCATCGCGCCGCCGTGCGATAAAGACCCGTGTCGGCAGGGCCCAACTATCAGATGCGAGGGCGCGGACATCATCGGTGGGCAACCCGTGGCGGTGGCCTGGGTGTGACGTGGCCCGGGAGCGGGCTGCTCTTCGGGACGGGGCCGGCTATCGGGGCGAGCTGTCGCCAGGTGTTGGCGCCGACCTGCGCGAGGATCACGGTGACGAACTGTTCGCCTCCAGCAGCTCACCGGCCTCGACGCCGCGGAGCTCGGCCGCAGCAAGGAGGCCCGGCAGATGCTCCGCGCTCCAGGACCTCGGCCCGGCCGATGCACAGGAGGAGACCGGCCCAGTGGACCTCGGCACGATCGGCGGCCGCGCGTGGCGGCTGGAGCCCGACCCCGCCTACCTGGGCGCCTACCACGTGCTCGCCGACCGCACCGAGGTCGGCGCCATCGCCCCCGTCCGCCGCAAGACCGACACCGTCCGGTGGACGGCCGGCCACCGGCGGCGGGCCCTCGGGCGCGGCCCGGCCCACGCCGGCCGGGACACCGCCGCCCGCGCCGTGATTACGGCGGAGGACGCCTGGGTGCCGCTGCCGGCCCTGGACGACGAGACCTACCTGCGCATCCCGGCTTGGCTGCGCTCCAAGCTCTACGGCGCAGCCGGGCGGGTCGACGTACGCCGTGGCCGGCTCGCCCAGATCCAACCCGGTGCCTAGCGCCAGCAGCTCCACGCCGCACTCCAGCCAGGCCCGGCGGAGCGCCAGCGGCCGGATCCGCGGCCAGCACCTGGCTGTCCTGCTCGACGCCGCCCGGAGGACCTCGGTGCCCCTGGCTACGCAGCGGCCGATCGACTGTATGACGTGATCCAGGACATCCGCGCCATCCTCCTGACCAGGGCGGACACCGCCTGACGGCGGCCCGACCGCTTGGTCTGCTGTGGCTCCCGGCAAGTTCGGGCACTGGCAACACATCGCTGACCTGGGTCAGCTCGACGCTCACCCCTGCGGCAACAGTCCCGTCGTGCGCAGCCGAGCCACCGTCTGCGCCGAGTTTGCGCGGGGCGGCTGAGCCGCCATCGCCGACAGCAGACCGTCCCAGGCGTCGGGGCGTCCCGCGTCCACGGCCGACCGGTACCCGGCGCATGCCTCGGGTGTCCGTCCCTGGTCCAGGTACAGGGCGCCGAGCGCGGTGTACGCCTCCGTGTCACCGGCTTCACAGCCGCAGACGTAGGCGCGCTCAGCTGCGGCGGTGTCGCCGAGCTGGTCACGCACACGACCCAATGCCGTCCAGGCATCGGAGGCGCCCTATCGCGGAGGCCCGGCTACGGCAGGAGAAGCTCGGTCCACACGGTCTTGCCGTCGCTGGCGTAGCGAGTGCCCCAGCGTTCGGTGAGCTGGGCTACGAGGAAGAGGCCGCGTCCGCCTTCGTCAGTGCTGCGGGCGCGCCGCAGATGGGGCGACGTGCTGCTGCCGTCCGAAACCTCGCAGATCAGGCAGCCGTCGCGGATCAGTCGCAGGACCACCGGTGCCCCGCCGTAGCGGTAGGCGTTGGTGACCAGCTCGCTGACGACCAATTCGGCGGTGAAGGCCAGCTCGTCGAGCCCCCACTCGGCCAGCGTGGCCGCAGTAATCTCGCGGGCCCGGGCGGCGGCGGTGGGCTCCGCAGGAAGATCCCAGGATGCCACGTCCTGCGCGGCGAGTATCCGAGTCCGCGCGATGAGCAGCGCGACGTCGTCGTCGGACATCTCCGGCAGCAGGGCCTCCTCGACCGCCTTGCAGGTCTTCTCCAACGGCTGTGCGGGACGGACCAGTGCCTCGCGGAGCCGCAGCAGCCCCACGTCGATATCGCGGTCCCGAGCTCGGATGAGTCCGTCGGTGTAAAGAACCAGTAGGCTGCCCGCGTCGAGCTGCAATTCGGCGGACTCGAAGGGCAGCCCGCCCAGGCCCAACGGAGGCCCTGGGGGCAGGTCGGGAAGGCTGAAGCGGCCGTCCGGAGTCACCACGGCGGGCGGCAGGTGGCCGGCCCTCGCCATCGTGCACTGCCCGGTGACGGGGTCGTACACCGCATAAAGGCAGGTCGCGCCGACGATCTGCTGAGCCTGCGAACCTCCGAGGGGCGACTCCTGTTCGTCGGCCAGACGGTTCACCAGGTCGTCCAAATGGGAGAGCACTTCGTCCGGTGCGAGCTCCTGGTTGGCCAGGGTGTGCACGGCGGTGCGCAGTCGGCCCATGGTGGCCGCGGCGTGCAGGCCGTGGCCGACCACATCGCCCACGACCAGGGCGACACGGGCGCCGGAGAGCGTGATGACGTCGAACCAGTCCCCACCGATGCCTGCGGCCGGATCGGCCGGCAGGTAGCGATGAGCGACTTCGACGGCACGGTGTTCGGGCAGTCCACGCGGCAGCAAGCTGCGCTGCAGCGTCAGCGCGGCCTGCTGCTGCTGGGTATAGCGGCGGGCGTTGTCGATGCAGACGGCGGCGCGGGCCGCGAACTCCTCGGCGAGGGTGAGGTCGTCCTCCTCGAACGGTTCGGGCCGCCAAGCCCGCCACAGGCTGACCACGCCCAGCAGCAGGCCACGGGCTTTCAGCGGCACCACGATCAGCGAGTGGGCCCTCAGGGCGATCGCGCGCCTGGAACGCTCCGGGTCATGGAAGTACCAGCCGGGGCTGGTCTCCAGCTCGGCTTCGATGGCCGGCAGCTGGTCGATGAGGCACCTGGCCTGAGGCGTGCGGTGATCGAAGTGGAAGACCTCGGCGACCGGGTACATCACATCGAGAGCCTCCTGCCTGACCGATTGGATCGCCATCCTGCGCACGGGACCGGACGTCTTCTGAGCAGGCTCCTCGCCACGGATCACGGGCTCGAGCAGGTCCACCGAGACCGCGTCTGCCAGATCGGGGACGGCCACGTCGACCAGCTCCCGGGCTGTCTGCGCCACGTCCAGGGTTGTGCCGATCTGGGCGCTCGCCCGATTGAGCAGCGCGAGTCGGCGCCGGGCGCGGTATCGGTCGGTGACGTCCTCCACCATCTGGGTGACTCCGAGGACCCGGCCCGATCGGTCCTGCATCCGGAAGGCCGAGACCGCCACCATCCGCTCACGGTCGGGATCCCGTCGCAGACGGCAGGCCTGCTCGGTGAAGACCAGGGGCTCGCCGGTCTCCAGGACCCGTCGAAGCCGTCCCTCGATCGTCTCCACGTCAGGTCCGATCAGGAAGTCACTGGTATGACGACCACGGTGCTGTTCGACCGGAAGCCCGCTGAACCAGGCGATCGGCTTGTTGACCCGCAGGATACTCAGGTCGGGAGCGTGCACGGAGAGACCGATCGGGGAGCGCCGGAAAAGGCCGTCCAGTACGGACCGGTCCGTCTCCCACTGGACCACCTGATCCGCGGGTGCCGCGACCAGGAACCATTCGCAACGCTGGTCGCCCCGGGTCACGGCACGGGCGCGGAATCCCAGCTCCACCCTCCGTCCATCGCGGTGGAGTACCGGCAGCACCCCGTACCAGCCGTGCTCGCGCTCGCACTCCGCCGTCGCGTTCAGAACGACGTCTCGGTCGGCGGGGTGGACCAGGAAGTCGGCTGCAGCACGACCGAGCACCTCCTGCGGACGGTAGCCGAGCAGGCCCTCCGCCCGCTCGCTCCAGCCGACGACGCGGGCACGGCCGTCCATGACCGCCCATCCGGCACGCTCCAGTGCGAACGGATCCTCGGGAGCCTCGCCGAACGCGGGCACCGGGTGGTCCATGTAGCCAGTATCCCCGAGAGCTGATCGTCCGACCTGCCGAGGTCGCGAGAGCCGGGTGAGTGTACGGCATGGCTCCGTCAGGGCAGAACGAACGCGCTGTCGCACCCGTCGACGGATACGACTTGCAGGGCGGGACGGGTGGGGGCCTCGACGGTTTCTGGCCGTCTTCGTCGACCAGCTGTCGGCGTGCACATGAACGTGCCCAGCTCTTGACGTGCCGAGGGTTGCTGCTGGGCAGCCTGCTGCTGGCCTGTTCGGGGTGGCGGAGGGCGGCTCACCGTGGTCTTGGACCCGCAGCGATGCCACGGCTCCCTTGATCAGGATCTCCGACCGGAGCATCGCGTATATGCAAGAGGCCCGGCCCCGAGTCGCGGAAGAACTGGGCATCAGCCCAGGCGAACTGGCCGGCTCCACCGCAGCTTCGAAGTGGTCCCCGGAGCACAGGCCCAAGTCGACTGGGGAGACGAGGGCAAAATCCTCGCCCACGTCGGGATCCCGAAGGTCTACTCGTTCCACATGACCTTGTCCTACTCGCGTGACCCGTTCTGCTGCTTCACCACCAGCCAGGATCTGGCTACGTTCTTCGACTGCCACCGTCAGGCGTTCGCCCACTTTGGCGGGGTGCCGATGTCGATCGTCTACGACCGCACCAGGACCGTCGTCCGCCGGCATGTCGCACCGGGCGAGGCGGTCCCTCTGCATCCGGAAGCGGTCGGGTTCGGCGGGCACTACGACTTCGACATCGACGTCTTGGCCGCCTACCGCCCCACGGGGAAAGGCCGGGTCGAGCGGCAAGTCCTGATCGTCCGCGACGATGTCCTGGCCGGACGGGCCTTTTCCTCCATCGAGGAACTGGACTCCGCGTTCAATGCCTGGGTGCCGTTGCGCCGAGCCAAGTCCCACGGCACCCACGGTGAGGTCATCGGCCACCGCGCGATCCGCGACCACATGGCCTTGCGGCCGCTGCCGGCGACGCCTTATGTCGTCACTCAGCGGCACCTTCGCCATGTCGGCAAGGACTGCCTGGTCGCCTTCGACGCGAACCTCTACTCGGTGCCGGCCCGCAAAGTCCGCCCGCGTCAGCTGGTGGAGGTCAGGGCGACGAAGTCCCAGATCACTCTGCATGCCACCATGCCGAACGCCGGCGGAGTGACCCTGCTGGCCACCCACCGGCGGGCCCTCGGCCGTGGCGCCTGCGTCGTCGACGAAAGGCACTGGGACGGTCTTCCCGACGGACGGAACCGGTGAACCACCACCGGCGACGTCCTACCCCGGCCCCGGCACCAGGAGGCCCTGGGGTCCGCGCGCGGTCGAGAAGCCCGCCAGGGACGTGGGCGCCTTCGCCAACGGAGGCGGCGGCATCATCGTCATCGGCATCGCGACACGTCCGGAGCACGACGGGGAAGTACTTGACCACATCGTCGGGGTCGAGCCAGCAGCGGTGAACCTGGACCAGATCCGCAAGCTGATCCGCTCCCAGATCACGCCATCGCTGCGCGGGGTTCGGGTCGTCGGCTACTCGTGCACGATCGCCGGACCGGACGGCGACCCGGCCATGAAGGCGTCCGTCATGCTCGCCCTGCCCACCACGATGGATTCCACCATGGTCGCCTGCTCGGACGTTCTGGTCGAGAACCCGCAGGCCTGGGCCGCGGCCGTGGGCGGCGGCTGGGACACGCGGCTTAGCTTCGACGAGGTCCAGGCCGTGCTGCTGAGCACGTGGGAGACGGCTGCCGAGCTGCTGTCCGACCTCGTCGGTGACCCGGCCGGGCTGTCGTGGGCCGCCCCGCCCACCACCGAACTGCGGATGACCTGCGAACAGCCCGCGGACAACGGCGTACTGCCGTCCCTGGACTCGCTCGTCGACCTGGCGTCTCTCGGCACGAACGACGGCGGGACCAGGTCGCGGATGGCCGTCACGATCACCGCCGCGCCGGCCATGGGCCGAGCGGAGCGCCAGAGCCTGCTGCGGGAGGCGCTGGTGCAGATGGCCCGCGAGTTCGGGTACGTCGACGCGGAGGTGGACCTGCTGTAACTCGGCGGCCGGGCAACGACTGTTCTGATCGGCGGGCCGGGTCAGGAGCCGACAGGGGTAGGCGGCTTCAGGAGCGAGGTCGGAAGGTAGGCGGACCTGGTCTGCGGGTCCCAGCCATGAACCTGTACGGCGAGTGCGGCCAAGGCGATCGCGCCGAGGGGAAGCAGAGTTCCGGGGGCGGGATTCTCACCGACACCGGCACAGTGCTGCGCCAGTCGTTCGTCCAAGGCCCGCTCGAAGGCGCTCCGATCGTCGGCGAGCAGGACGCGCAGCAGGCGCTGGTCGGGACTCACCGCGTGGGCGGCGTCCAGTGCGAGGGCAGCGTCCAGTCGCTCATCCGTCGATGGCTTGGTCAGCGTCACCTGTGGCCAGTCTCGGGGCAGGTGGCCACGGGCCGGGGTCAGGTAGGCGCACAGGGCGTCCATGTGTGCGAGGTCGTCCGGTTCGGAGACGGAGTCCCGGCCGGCGTGGGGCAGGTTGTTGTGGAGTGCGGGTGCGAAGTCGCTGCGCAGGACCAGACCGATCGCCCGCTCCCAGTCCTGCACCAGACCGCTGGCGAGGCAGATGTCGAAGGCGTCGATCCATGTGCGGGCAGTAACCGTGTCGGTCGCATCGTGCGTCTCGTCGTAGTCCAGCTCTTCACTGGTCAGACGCGTCCTGGTGAGAGGCAGGGGGATCTCCCAGTCGCCGCCGGGAGTGCAGCCCAGGTCCAGCACGCCCAGGCGGCATTCAGCAGCGGTGGCCAGGGCGAGGCGAGTGCGCTCGTCGTCGAGGTCGGGGTCCTGGGTCGTGCGCGCTGCGACGTGGTCGAGCAGCTCGTGGCCGAGTTCCTCGAGCATCACGCGCATCGGGTAGCCCCGCTGGTAGACGTCCTCGAAACGCTCCTGGACACGGTCCGCCTTGTCACCAAGGGCCTGGTCCAGGCGCTGCTGGTTCACGGGATGGCGTAGCGCGTTGTTGATCTCCATCCGTGCATCCTGTCAGGCGCCACCGACAGCGCCGCTCCACGCTTTCCGTCCGGTATCCGCATCCGACGACGCGGGCCCCGAAGGCATTGTCGGGGTGGGGGCGATCACCCCGTGGCGCTCCAGGGCTGCTCGTCGTCGGACCGGATTACGCGCTGATGTTCTGATCGGGCCCGCTTCAAGCAGGCGGCGCCAAGAGCCGACCAGCGGCCGGCGCCGCCGGAGAGACCGCGGTTCACGCTCGCTCATACCGCCCCAGACGCCGACGAGGACGAGGACGGCGTACCTGCCTGTAACAAATACCTTGCTTCGGCTCATGGTCACGGTCGATGGGCTGAGCTGGGCGTCGCGCGGCTCGTCAGTGACGTAGCCGGGCGGCTGCGGCCAGAATCGGGGTGCTCACGACGGTGGCTGCGGCGCCGAGTGTGGTGTCGGTGGCCAGGATCCACCGGACGGTCTTCATGGCCAGGGTGAGGACTTCGCTGCCGCGCTGGCGCATGCCGGCCTCGAAATGGTCCACGGCGTCGGTGAGGGTGGCGGTGCCGTTAGCGGCGGCGCTGACGTGCGTGAGGAGGCTGGCGGCGTCGCGGATGGCCGCGCCCGCTCCCATTCCGGCGGTGGGCGGTGTGGCGTGGACAGCGTCGCCCAGCGCGGTGATACGACCCGCAGGCCAGGGCGCGAGATCCTCCGCGCGGGTGGAAGCGGCGTTGAAGCGGAATCCGGCCACGCTGTGCGGGTCGGCTCGGGCGATGACCTCGAGCGTGTGCTCGGCCCAGCCCCGCTCAAGGAATCGGCCGAGCAGCGCAGCCTTCAGTTCGCCGCCACGCAGGTCGCGCAGGGAATCGGTGCTGGTGGATTCGGGGAACATGGCGCCCCAGATGTAGGTGGGTCCAGTGGTGACCGACATCCGCAACTCGGGAGCGTCGAGCGCGGTGTTGCCGACCGGGTCAAGGAACCCGACGTAGAGCGCTCCTCCGCGCGGGCCGACCGCCAGCCCCGATCGTGGTCCAAGCCGCTGGTGCTCTCCGGGGCTGAGGTCCTGCCGGAGGGTGCGGCCGGAGAACCCGATGATGCCCGCCGGGCTGTTGGTCGGGCCTCCCGCAAGGTGGCGGGCGACTACCGAGTGGGTGCCGTCCGCGCCCACCACCAGATCCGCTGAGACCGGCGCCCCGTCGGTGAACAGCGCTCGGGGCGCGCCGTGGTCATCGTGGCCGACGCCGGACACGTTGCATCCCAAGTGCAGGCCATCTCCGACGGCTTCGGCTAGCAGCATCCGCAGGGTGATCCGGTCGACGTCGATACTTGCACTGTCGCTGAGGTCCGGCCCGTGGCCCAGCAGCCGGCCGCGGCGATCCCAGAACGCGTCGCGCTCGCGCAGTCGCAGCGCCGACCCCGATGCCAGCAGCCGCTGCATGATTTTCGGTTCCACCAGATCCTTCAGCGCCGACTGCGCCCGCTCATCCAGGGTGATGTGGTAGCCGCCCGTCGCCGCCACATCGGTGTCCCGGTCGAATACCGCCACCTCATACCCCCGGCGTCGCAGCCCCGCCCCCAGTGCAAGCCCGCCGATCCCGCCACCCACCACGACTACCCGCATACCCGGCACTGTCCTTTCCGCCGCTGCTCACTGAACAGAGCCCACCCTGGCACCGGTAGTGGACGCCGAGTGGCCACTACCGGTCATGATGGGACGATGGCGAACACCTCACACCGGGCGTTGCGGCTGTTGTCTCTGCTCGGATCAGGACGGCTGTGGTCGCTGCGCGAGCTCGCCACCCGGCTCGGGGCAAGCGAACGCACTGTCCGCCGCGACATCGAAACCTTGCGCGCGCTCGACTACCCGATCGCTACCGTCCACGGCCCCGATGGCGGCTACCGGCTCGGAGCCGGGCGAACCCTGCCGCCGTTGCTGTTCGACCACGACCAGGCCCTCGCCGTCGCGGTGGCCCTGCAGACCGCGCCAAGCACGATGTTCGGCCTGAGGGACGACGCGGCGCGGGCACTGGCGGCTCTGCACCAGGTCATGCCCCCTGCGCTGCGGGCATCCATGGAATCCCTGCGCCTGACTCGGCTGCAGAACTATTGGGAGTTCCCCGCGCCCCCCATCGACCCGGCCGCCCTCACCGCCGTCGGAACCGCGGTACGCCACCGCCACCTACTCGTCACCGAGACACTGCGTCCCGACGGCACACGCCCCGAACCCAGTGACCCCGACTACCTGCCCGCCCACCGCATTGAGCCACACCACCTGGTCTTCTGGGCCGCCCGGTGGTATCTGGTCGCCTACGACCTCACCGACAATGAATGGCGAGTGCGCCGCGTCGATCGACTGCACCCCCGCCCCACCACACAGTGCTTCACCGCCCGCGCGCTTCCCCACCCCGACCTCGCCCACTTGGTGATGAGCACCCACGACCGCGGCGACACCCCCGCCGTCTGGCAATGTACCGGCACCGCCCGGCTCAACCTGCCCGCTAACATCGTGGCCCGCTGGGCACCGGGCGGCTCCGTCGTGGAACACCTCGACGCCGACTACTGCCGGCTCACTCTCGGCGCCTGGTCCTGGGCCGGCATCGCCGGCATCCTCGCCACCTTCGATACCGAAATCACCGACCTCCACCCACCCGAACTCGTCCACGCATGCCGCCGCCTCACACGCCGATGGGCCACCATTGCCGACACCGAGAACCTCGGTCCTTCTCGTAAATGAGTAGTTCCGAGAGACCACGACCCTCGGCGAACCGTGTCCGGTACCTCGGGGAAATTCACGCCCGGGTGCATCTCGCGGACGTGATCCCCAAGCCCGGGCTATCGCCAGGTCCTGCCGCCCGCCCTCGAGGAGGAGTTCACCGAGGCTCCGCATTACACGCACCGGGCGTACGTCACCGCGCCTGGGGTGCGAAGTGCGAGGGTGGCGTAGCTGCACCAGGCCGAGGTCGAGGGGGTCACGATGCGGCGCCCGGCCGGCGGCCGGTGTGGTGGGCACGGCTACTTCTTCGAACCCGGCTCGGTGGGCGGAGGGGGCGGCGGCGGAGGGGGTGGCGGGACAGGCCGGTTCGGCTGATGACCGTCATCACCGATCGGCGTTCGCGGTCGGCGGCGCCCTGGGCGCGGGCGTCGAAGAGGCGTTGGGCGTAGGCGGGCGGGATGTGGACGGTGAGGCGGCGGACGCGGCCGTCGTCGGTGGTGCCGACGGGTGCGGTGTAGCCGAAGCGGGCCCGGGTCTCGACGGTGATGCCGGTGCTGGTGGCGGCCTCCTTGCGGCGGCGGCCGCGCACCACGGGCTGCCAGCGTGCCCGTACGGCGGTGTCGATGCGCTCCGCGACTCGCTTGGGCGGGTCTGCGGCGTCCGGCAAGCCGCTCATGGGCGGCTACTTCGAAAGCGGGGCCGACATTGCGTCGGCCTCCGCCGGGGCGCTGGTCGCCGGCGGCACCCAGGTGGCGATGGCTGAGGCTTTGGGGATATCGCCGTCCGTCTTCTCGCGCTGGTTGAGCGGGAAGCGCGTCGCCCCGCTGGCGGGGGTGCATGCCATCAGGGCTGTCCTCGAGGCGCGGTCCTTCACGTTCCCCAACGGGTTCTGGGGAGAGCTCCCCCATGTCCGTACCTCGGCGCCTGCCGGTGGGCGTCGTTATTCGTCGTCCTCGGGCTCGGAATCTCTGACGAACCAGAGGTCGAGGATGTAGTGCTCAGCCGTGGAGCACTGTTTCCATGCTGCTCCGATCTGTTCCGCGCCCCATTGCTCATCGACGGCGCGCTGGAGGCACGTGGCGTAGTAGGCGGCCGTGGCGTCTCGTCCGCTCCATGCCGCGTGCCCGTCGTAGACGCCGGGGCGCGGCAGGTCCATCATGCCCGCCGGTCCAAAGGTAAACTGGTTGACGACGAGTTGGCCTGCTTCTGATTCCAGGGTGACAGGGACCGTGCCCTCAGCGTCCTCCGGGGCCTTCTGGGGGTTTTCCCAGACCCTGATGGTGACCTGCACTTCGATGTCGGGCTGAAGGCTGTGCAGGTATAGGTGGTAACCGTTTCCGGCGACTACCTGGGTCCTTGACCGCTGCAACGCCTCGTCGTCGCCGAGGTAGGCGTCAGAGTCGTAGACCTCCACGATCCTGCGGTCCGGTCGGGCGGTAGTGCTGTATTCGGTGATGAGGGACACGGGCGCTCCGTCACTACTCCTCGATCAGCCTGGCCGAGAACCTGTTTCCTGGGGCGGCAACGCCTTCCTTGGTGGAAGAGAAGGGGTACTCGTCGCACTGGAGCCCGTCACCCCACCGTTTTGCGCTGATCGTCATCGGCGGTCACGCCAGGCTGGTCAGCCCCGCCCTGGCACCGCCGCCGTCCTGGCGTCGCGTCGCCTCTCCCCGGCCGATATCGTCTCGCTGGAGTGACACAGCTCCGCCGTCGCCGGCGG
>NZ_JBSGZP010000019.1:0-27783 GCF_053611065.1 Streptomyces sp. NPDC054840 | reverse complement strand
GTCATGCCTCGGTCAACTTCCCTGCCCCGCGGCGCATTGCGCCTCTTGGCGCGCGCCCTTCCTTCCGATTTCGCGGAAGGACTGGGAAGTACCCGATAGTGCAGCAGCGTCAGCCCCGCGATCGGCGCCTTCCCCGCTCCCAGGCATGGTCGACAGTTGGTCGCAGTCGTTGGTCAGAACAGCGCTTGGGAAGTGTGGATCTGCCAGGCCAGGAGCACCACCATGGCCGCGATACCGCCGACGAGCACGAGGATGGTGGTGGGCGTGACGGCGGAGTCCATGGGCAGCAGGTAGTACGCGGCCAACAGGAGTGCTGTCGTCACCAGTGAACGCACGCAGGCAAGCAGGGCCTGCCAGCGGTGACCACTCAGGTTCCCGTTCACGCATGCTCGAGCCCGAATACGCGACTCGCTTAGCATCTCCTGTCATGAGCGATTCAGAGCATCTTCTTGCCTGGCTGCAGGACTGGTACGCGCAGCAGTGCGACGGCGACTGGGAGCACGAGTGGGGTGTGAAGATCGCCACGCTCGACAACCCTGGCTGGACCGTCGAAATTGATCTGGAGGAGACGGACCTGGAAGGCCGCGAGTACCCCCGTCAGGACGTCAATCGCAGCACGCAGGACTGGGTCTGGGCCTGGACCGCTGAGAAGACCTTCCACGCCGCGTGCGGCCCCGGAAACCTCAGCGAGGCTCTTACGCTTTTCCGTGCCTGGGCCACCACAACCACTCCCTGAGGCAGTGCAGAGCCGGAGACCGGGAACCGGTGAACCTATGCGGTCAGAGCACTAGACCCGATGATCAATCTCAGCGCCAACGGCTGTACCCATGTTCCCCAAGGCCGGAGATGCACCGCGGCCTGATGCTGGCCCGCGCCGGTGACACCGTCGCCGGCACCGCCCATGCCCGCGCCACGCTGGACGCCCTCCCGCCGGAGAAGCATTCCCTGACCTTGCGCCTCCTCATGGCGTCGAACGGTCGTGACCGTCCAGGGTTCGCTGTCGAGCCGCTCCCGCATTGGGCGATGCGGGCGGCGCGGCTGCTCAAGCGCTGTCGATGCGAGCGAGCAACGTCTGGGCCTCGGTGGTGCGTCGGTGGTCCGGTCCGAAGGTGGTCAGGCAGGCGTCCTGGGCGGCTGCGGCCAGGTGGCGGGCCTCGGTGCCACGTCCCAGGCCGAGGAGGGCGGTGGCCGTGGCCAGCTCGACGGCGCCGGTTTCCGGGCGGCGCTGCTCCTGGGGCAGATGTTGGCGCAGCTCGTCGGCGCGCTCGGCCTCGGCGAGAGCCTCCTCGTGGCGGTCCTGGCCATTGAGGCTGCGGGCCAGACCGAGACGCAGGACCAGGGTGAAGCGGTCCGGTGCGCGATGGGTGGCAAGTGCTTCGCGTGCCAGCGCCTCTGCCTGCGGGTGGCGTCCCAGCGAGGTAAGGGCGTAGATCTGCCCGTTGCGGGCGGCCGTTGCCATGAGGGGCATGTCCGGCCCAGTGCCGCGGGCTGCGACCCAGGCGACGGCCGCGCACTCTGCCTCGCATTCGGCGTGCCGGGCGAGTGAGCTCAGCGCCTGGGCGCGGTCCGAGCGCAGTTTGAGGGTCTGCGCATGTTCGGCGCCAAAGATCCTGCCGAAGACCGGCAGCAGTGCGTCGTATGTGGTGACCGCATCGGCATGGCGGCCCTGAGCGCCCGCAGCGAGCGCGGCGATACCCAGTGCCAGCGGCGCGTACGTGTCGTCGCGCGACCGGGGCCGGGCCGCAGCCACGGAGCGGGCCTCGGCCTCAGCCTCCGCATAACGCCCCGCCTGATACAGGGCCATGGCCTGGGCCAAACCGGCTTCGCCGCGGCCGCGCCACCGAAAGAGTTTCATGCCCGGAGCACCTGACCTCGTTGCCCGTGACTGCGGGGCCCCTGCGCCTGGACCTCTCGGCGTGACTGGTCACGGGTGCATATGCGTGTGCGGGAGCCGCTCCGCTCGCTCAGCGCGTAGTTGGGCTGATTCCCAGGACTGGGGGAGTGGTTGGATGGAGGGTGTTCCGCTCCTCGTGAGGTGTCGTTGACCGTGTGTTCCGCGCCCGCCGGGATGCGTTCGGCGCGTCTTCGACGCGGTAGATGATCACGACCTGCGGTAACGGCTTACGGTGGCCGGGACCACGCGCTCTCCGCGAGTAATAACGGTGGCTCTGCTACCAAGGGGAAGCGCGGTCCCTGCGGGCCGCGCTGTAAGGAACACATGTATCTGCACGTCAAACAGAAAATCGTCACACTTCTCACCGTCTTATGTCTGACCGTTGGCGCGGGCGGCACGGCTGCGGCAGCCGTACCGCCACCCGAAAGTGAGCCCACCCTCCTGGAGATAGCCGCCCGGGTGGCGCAGTACTCGAAGTGCAGGGAGCTACCGCTCCTGGAACGGCCGAAGTGTGCCAAGGAATTCGCCATCAAGTCCGTGAAGATCGGTCTCGGCGTAGGCACGTTCCTCTATGTGTTCCGAGAATCGATGGAGGACGGCGGAGCGTCCTTCGCCGAGCTGGAAAAGGAGGTGGACGCGCTCAAGAAGCTCAAACCCCTCATCGTGATGGACCCGCACACGGACGCGGAGTCGGACCCGAAGAAGAAGCTGGAGGTGCTGAAGCAGTTCGTCAAGACGTACCAGGCCGCCAGGCCGAACCTGGACACGCTCCGCACCAAACTGGTCATGGTTGCGCGTGCCACCGGCCCCCAAGCTGATTCTGCCGGGCTTCTCGCAGCGATCACCGCTTCCACGTACTTCCCGGCAGGAACCCCCCAACCGGAGGTCGTCGCGAGCGGAGAACTCGGTAGGTGGATCGATGACGTCCTCGGTGCCCTGGACCAGGCAAACCGGGGCATGGACCAGATGAACGAGGCCCTCGATGAGATGAACGGCATCATGGTCGATGTCAACCAGAGCATCGACGGAATCAACCAAGGCCTGACCCAGGCCAACCGGGGCATGACCAAGCTCAACGCGGGCCTGAGCCAGATGAACGAGGGCCTGAAAGGTACGAACACGGCGGTCTCCGGCTTCGCCAAGGCCGCCGAACAGATCCTCGTGGCGCCGAACTTTATCGACTTCAACTTCGACCACATCGCCCCACTTCTCGGCCTGAACCAAGTCCCGCCCGAGGTACTGGCCGAGCAGGAGCGGAAAATGGGCATGCTGCTCAACCTGCTGCCCGGCGTCGGCAACGGCAAGGGCATCATCGAAGCCATCACCGGCAAGGACATGACCACCGGTGAGCAGGTGAGCGGCATCGACCGCGCCTTGGGCGGCCTCGTCGTGCTGCGCTGGATCAAGGTCGGCGGCAAGCTCGTACCCGAGCTCATCCGCAAGGCCCGCAAGGGCGCAAAGACGTGCGACAGCTTCCCAGCCGGTACGCCAGTGCTGATGGGCGACGGCGCAACCCGCCCCATTGAGCAGATCGAGATCGGCGACACCGTCCTCGCGACCGATCCCGCGTCAGGGACCACTGGTCCGCGCCGGGTCGAGGCCACGATCTACACCCCCGACGACCGGGACTTCACCTCCATCACCCTGCGCCCGCAGGCCGGCCGAGGTTCCCTTACCGCCACCGACCACCACCCGTTCTGGTCGGAAACCCGTAAGCAGTGGACCGACGCCGCCGACCTCAGCACCGGCGACACCCTGCGAACCCCGGGCGGCACCACCGTCGAGATCGAAAAAGTGACCCGCTGGAAGGACCTCCAGCCGGCCTACAACCTGACCGTCAACGACTTGCACACCTACTATGTGCTGGCCGGCACGACGCCGGTGCTCGTGCACAACGCTTCATGCGACTTCATCCCCGGTGCCATCCCCGACGCCGCGGCCATCAATCGTGGTTCGCTGGTGAAGCTCAAGGAAAAACAACTAGAGAAGGCCCTCGAGAGTCTCGGCGAGGACCCGCACAGCTTCAAGGCCGACTGGGTCGGGAAGAACATGATGTCGCGATTCGATGCCATGCGTGACGCCGACAATCGGATCATCCTCGTCAGCAAGGACGGCAAGATCTTGGTTCCGACGAATTACAAGTACCGGCCATGAGCACATTTCGCATGTATCTCAGAGTGGTCAGCGAGTCTTTGCAGCCGGAGGAAATCTCCATGAGGGTGGGAGCGGAGCCCGACGAGTCGACGTCAATCGGAAGCCGCAGGCGTCCCCAGTCTCCACCGCAGTCCCACGCGACCTGGATCCGGCACGTCAGCACAAAGGGAGGCGACGCCCGGCCGGAGGACATGGAGCCGGTGGTCCTCGGGTGGGGTACGGATCTCGCTGCCGCCCTCGGTCGACTCGTAGACTCAGGGGAGGCTGTCGTCACCCTGGAAATCGTCCAGGAAATAAGGGACCTGGACGACCCACAGCAAAAGGGCATTTTCCTCGGAGCCGACCTGCTTTCCTGGATCGCGGCAGCCAAGGCATCGCTCGATATCGATCAGTACGTCTATCACGAGTGCGGCGACGAACCGGACGCTGCCATCCCGTAGGGGTTGGGGCTCCCTGTCGGTGTGTACGACGTCGTTGGACGGTGCGCCCCTAACTTCGATCTTTCGTGACGGTCCGTCGGTTTCTTCGGCGGGCCGTTTCGGTTGCTCGGGGTCGGTGCTGGGCACGCGGATGGCCCGGCTGCGATGTGCTGGGTGGTGTCGGTGGGGGGTGACGGTATGTCAGGTCATGGTGTCTCCGCTGGCGGGGGTGTTGAGGACAGGCAGGATCACTGTCCTGGGGTGGTGCATACGTGGGGCGCGGCTGTCGTGGGGCGGTACACCCCACTCCGCTCCACTGTCCCCCAGTGCCTGGATCCTGGATGAGGCGTAGGCGGCGAAGACGCCGATCTGGCCAGTTCTCGGTGCGGTCGGTGGTACCGGAGTACTGGCGCTGCACTCCGGCCGAGACAGTGCCCTTCTTGAAAAACCCCGTGTCGTCGGTGATCAAAAATTCAGCGGGGTCCTCGAGTTTCACGGCGACGTATTCCTGCAGGTCATCGCGTGCCTCTGAGGGCGGAGGCCAGCGCGTGCAGCGCCGGGCCGGCGGCGGACAGTGCAGTGCGTCCGTCCCGGGAGAGCGTCGCTTGGGAGTCCGCGAAGATCTCGGCCCAAGCCTGCTCGATCATGGCCATGCCTTGCATGGCCCTCTGGTCGGCAAGAGCTGGACGGCGCGGCGGTCGTGCGGGTCCGGCTCCTACCAGATGAGCCCCTGTGCCATCAGGCCGCGCATGGCGCCTTCGTTCACACCCAGAGCGTCCCGACGGCCAGCCCGGATCGGTGATGCGCGACTGGCCTCGACGTTGACAACCAGGGCCCGCTCCAGCTCACCGGTGCCCCAGCACAGATTCTGAGTGCGCTCCATCGTGACGGCTGCGCGATCCTCGTCCGAGGTCGCCATCCGGTATGCCTCTGCCAGCCTTGGCGCACGGCGCGCCACAGCTTCGTCCGGCCGACGTTCCGGTCCACACACGGAAGTTGAGCAGTCGCTACTCTGGCCCTTGCGCAGGCGGGACGGGGACACCCAGGGCCCAGGCGCACGCGCGGTGCCAGGTGGGCTCAGGTCCGAGGGTGTGCCTGTCCCGGTGGGCCGGGCCATCGCCGTGACCTGCCGCCTTCCGCGGGTGGCGAGGGTTGCGCAGGCGGCTTCGGGATCCGGCGCACCGCCGACGGGCCGTGCCTGCCGCTTCCATGACGCGGACTCTTCGTGATTCGCCGGGGGCGCGGCACCGGGCAGCCGTAACGGACTGGCTACCCCACCCCCCCTCGACCCCACAGACAGGGATTCATTCACCGATGCACTTCTACAGCACGTTCCGGCGCTCGCCGGCTCACCTCGCCGTCGCGGCGAGCGTCGTGGCGAGCGCGCTCGCTCGTGTCTCTTCCCGCTCCGGCCGCCGCGGCGGGATCGGCGCCCCCTCCGCGCGTGTCGGTCTTCGCCGTCGTGGCGGGCAACGAGCCGGCGGGCGTGTACACCGACCTGTCACCGACGGCTGTCCACAGCAGCGTCACCCTCGACATGGCGCATGTACGCCACGACGCCACGGGGCGGTACTCCGTCTTCTTCTCCGGTCCCCACCTCGGCACCGATCGGACCGCCGGCCTCCATGTGCGGGCGATGACCGACGGCAACTGCATGCCCTTCGACGGCACCACCCCGAGCCGTCACCCGGGTCTGCATATCGACGTGGCCTGCTTCGACAGCGCAAGGCGTCCGGCCGACCGCCGCTTCACCATCGCGTACAACGCCCGCGGCGCGGCATACGGAGCGCTGGTGACCGCCGCGACCGCGCCTGGTGCCGTGTCCTCCGACTGGCGGATCGCCGAACCGCAGGACACGGCGGTGCCACGCGTGTCACCTATACCCACCCGTCGCCGGGCCTGTACACCTTCGATCTGCCCTATCTGCCGGGAACGGAGCCGGAGTCGTTCGCCGTCACCGCCCTCGCCCCCATCGCCGAGGCCGGTACCGGCCGGATCCCGGACGTGGTGTGCGGAACGACGGGGCGGGCGCTATCCCTGGGGATGCGGGTCCGGTCCGGCAGATCTCGGTGACCTGCCGGGACGCGGTTACCGGGCACATGGCTCCGGGCGGCACCCGGGTCCATGTCGGATACACCCGTGGCGTCAACCTGGCGGGAGCGTCCGGGGTCGGCGAGGCGTATCTCACCGCGCCACGGCCAACGCCTCCACCGCCCTCTGCCGCGCGTCGGTGCCAGACCCGGACCGGCCGGGCCATCTCTCCGTCGTCTGCAGGAACCTCGCGGGACTGATGGACACCAGCTTCCACCTGCACTTCGTCTCCAAGAAGCTGCGCCTGCGACTGACTTCCCTTCCAGCGACGTAGGCCACGGGAACATCGGCATCCACCACCGGGGGGCCGGCCGCAGGGTCCGACGACGTCTGGGCGGGGAGCCGGTCCCAGCATCGTTCAACCTTCGCCCACTACCGGAATGGCTACCATGCCCGGTCCCCGGGGAAGCGATCAGAGTAGCGACTCGCTCGCGACAACTAGCCAGGGGGGAAAGCCGTTGAGCCGACAATGACGCTGGTGCCCGTTTTGGGCGCTTCGGCTTACAGGAGAAGCAACTGATGCAGCGCCGTAGAGGCCGTCTCGTCCAGACCGTCGCGGCTCTCGCGATGGCCACATCAGCGATTATGGGCACCACAGCAGCCGCCGTGCGGGAGGGGCCGCCCGCACGGTCGAGGTGCGGGCGTTGCTGCCGCTTCCGCCTGCCGCACGTACAGGATGCCCAGCAGGCACAATCGGTCCGCTACCGGCCGAGGCCCTGGCGACTTCATCGGCCAGGGCGGCAGCAGAGGCTCACCCGTGCCCACACGTCGTCCCCGGTCCACGGTCGAGTGCTCACACACTCACGAACGGCCGAGTCATCACACCGGTTACGCCCGACCAGGGCGTTCAACAAGATCCTGTTACGAGCTCTTACTGATCCTTTCAGACTGAGGTTCGGAGTCGGCGCAAGCAGGTGGTGCTGCAGGCGAGTTGGAGCAGTCCGAGGTGGAGGTCGGCGCGTATCTCGTAACGGGTCCGTAGGCGTTTCAATTGGTGGAGCCAGGCAAAGGTCCGCTCGACGACCAGCGGGTCTTGCCCAGGCCGGAGCCGTGGGCGGTCCCCTTGCGGGCGATCTTCGGCGTGATGCCGCGGGCGCGGAGTAGGCGTCGGTACTTGTCGTAGTCGTAGCCGCGGTCGGCAAACAGCCGGCGCGGACGATGACGGGGGCGGCCGCGTCGGCCGCGGATGCGGGGGATCGCGTCCAGCAGCGGCATCAACTGCGTCACGTCGTGCCGATTTCCGCTGGTCAGCGATACGGCGAGGGGTGTTCCGTGGCGGTCGGTGATCAGGTGGTGCTTGCTGCCCGGACGGGCGCGATCGACCGGCGAAGGTCCGGTGTGAGCCCCCCTTCAAGGCCTGAAAGGATCAGTTAGTAGAGACTGTGACGAGGGTGACAGGCTGGCAGAGAACGGTGGAGGCTTGATGACAGAGACCGACCCAACCGCCCTGATCGATGATGTCCTCTCCCGCATCGTCCACGGGCTGGAGGCGTTCGCACCCACAGGGCTGCGCATGGCTGCGGAGCGCACCAACGTCAATGTCGGTGAATCCTACGATGGCCGCACATGGACTGGAGGTGTCTGCCCGTTGATCCAGCGGTACCCGACGGGCAAGGCGTTCATGGCTGCGCTCGCGGCCGGCAGCCCCGATGCGCTCGATGCATCCATCGAGGTACTCGCCGTCGTCGCTCCTTCACGGGCGATGTCCTATGCCCTCGAGATTCTGCAGATCGATCTCGGTGGGTTCACGTTCAGCCACAACCGTGTCCCGTTCGAACTTGTTGTGCGAGGACGCGCCCAAAAAATCATAAAGCGAGAGCCTGAATCGGCTCCCTCTAGCATTCTTCTCGACATGCTGCGTCGCAGGGTTCTGTCTCCGAGCGAGGTCCCGAGAGACAAGTTCGCGGGAATGCCGATAGGCGACCTCATAGTCGCCGTGGGTGCAGGCGAGATACGCCTCCACGAAGCCGAATGCGCAGATTTCCTCAGCGGGCATCCTGCGCTCCGTGAAGGTGCTGGACTTCTTGACGTGCTCATCAAGACCCGGTGGTTTACTGAGGCAGGCGGCCATGACGGAGGCCTGGCGATATGGCTCACACATAGACTCGCTGCCACATCCTATGCACCCGCCGTTCCTGCATTGCGTGATCTGTTCGCCCGGCAATATGCGTTTCTTCCTTCTGCCGGCTTGAGCCTGCTCGAAATAGGCACCCCGGACGCCCTCGACGCAGCGGCCTCCGCATTCACCATAGAAGGCGTACCGATCAACGACTATCACGGCTGCGAGCGACAGGCTATCGCGACCGAAGCGCTCCTTCGCGTCAGCCCCTCGCGGGCATTTGACGAGTTCACGCCGCTGTTCACGGAGGAGGGACTCCGGGCCGCTGACGCCAGGATGGTGTCAGCGAGCACTGTGCTCGAGAAACTCACACCATCTCGGGCGGTCGCAGAGCCCCGCTGGATCGAGAGGTGCTTCCGGCTTTTGAAAAACCGCGCACTTGGCGACCAGGCGCGTACGCTCCTCCGACAACTCGATCCCACGATGGTGACTGAGGCCGCGACGCGCGTAAAGAAGAGCGAGCGAACCGCGGCCCGGAGGCCGGTTAAAGCCACAGGCGACCTCCTCCACCGTTACTGTGCCGGCGACCACGAAGGCGTCTGGCAGGAGTTGCGCATGCTTGATCCGGAGCCGCTGACAGCTCTTGCCACGCAGGCTGAGGCCGTTGCCACCGAGACGATGGAGCGAGTGCGGCTCAGCCTTGCAGCAATCGTTGAAAAGCTGCGCGCCGAATCGTACCCATTCAACGCGCCAGCAAGCGTCCTCGTTCCACCTGCTCCAAACGCACCTGCCCGCGTTGCAGAACTCGAGCGTCTCCTCGGCATCCGCTTGCCCCTCTCGCTGCGCGCGTTCTATCTCACGGTGGGCGCCGTCGACCTGTCAGGCAACCAGGACTCCTTCTTCTCCTCCCTGAAAGACGAGCCCGACGACGAGCCCGACTTCGTCGACGTCTCAGAAGAGTATCCATTCATATATCTCGCTAATTTCGACCCTCTTGTAATCATTCCGATCGACTTCGCGATCGCCGAGGCGGAAACCTTGCGGGCTTCCAAGGAGGAGGAGTGCGGCCTAATCAGTACCCCGCACTACCTACGAATCAGCCCTCCCATGTCGTTCAAGGTGTGGCCCGAGACTGCACCATTTGAGCCGTGGGACGCGGTATGTCTCCCTGGCACCTTCGCCGATGCGGAGCTTCATCGCGGGAACGGTGAAGCAGTCCCCTTCCTCGACCATCTACGAGACTGCCTCAAGTGGGGCGGATTCCCTGGCCTGGCCAGCGTGAGCATCCGGCCCCAAGTAGCCCTCGACGCGCTCGCCGAATATGTCCACCCCCTTTGACTCTTCGTCAATGCTCCGGCCTTCGAGCACGTTGATGACGGTGGTCAGGTGCGCGTCCAGCAGCGGCGCGGTGTGCTGGCGCTGTTCTGTGGCCATGCGCGTGAGCTGGGTGCTGTGGTCTTCGAGCAGGCTGAGCAGCTCATCGTCGACGGGCTTTCCCGCGACGGGCTGGTGTCGAGCCGAGGCATCGCTGGTGGCCCAGCTGCCTGCCAAGGAGAGCAGGGCGGTGCCGGAGACGACGGCGGTCAGCAGGTTGCGGCGATTTCGGTCCATGGTGGTTCGGAGAGCCTCTCGGAGGGCTGGCACGGTGCTGGTGGGGCCGAGCGGGATGACCACGTCGCTTCCACTGGGCAGCCAGTCAGGCCACGCTAGTTGTACCGATTCACAGCGGTGATGGGGAGGCCCAGGGTGGCCGCAATGTACTTCTGGGATGTCCGGTCGGGTGTGACCCCGTCAACCTCCCATTTACGGATCCTGGCCTTGTCGACGCCAGAGCGCAGGCCCTGGGTGAGCGCAGCTGCCCGGATTCCCCGCACGAGATCGACGCGGGTCATGTTCCGGGCGGCACGGGCCCGGGCCAGGGGATGTGCTGTCAGCTCGTCCACACCGAAATTGAACCAGCCCCGTGGCTGTCGTACGACGGGTTCGCGGAAGCGGGACTCCTGCGGGACTCCCGCCAACTCCTTATTTTAGAGCTTCAGTTGATCAACACTCGATCACCCCAGCGACCTCGCGCTGTCGGAATGTGTCGACGGCCCAGCGCCGCGCACTGCGCGGTCGGCACCTATGCGATGTGGGTGTGTTGTTGCTGGTCGGGGGCTGTTTCTGCCAGTTCTTCATGCGGGCGAAGGTGTGCTCGACGCGGGCGCGCATCCTGCGGTGTTCGGCGTTGTCCTCCTCCTGGCCGCGCAGGAGGGGGCGTCCGGCTCGTCTGCGGTGCGGGACGATCGGTCCGGTGCCCAGGTAGGCGCCGTCCGCGATCACGGTCGTCCCGCCCGCGGCGGCCGGCAGGTCGGACTCCCGCCAGACGTGGGCATCGGCCTTGTTGCCTGGTGCCGGCCGGGCGCTCGCGACGACCAGGCGGCTGTCCGCGTCGATGATGACCTGCACGTTCGCCGAGAACCGGTAGTTACGGGATGAGGCGGCGACTGCGCGGTCGCGGACCGGGATCAAGGTGCCGTCCACGATCCACAGCCGTTCGTCATCGGCGACGGGCCGCGGGGCCGGCTCCAACGCCGGCAAGGGCCGCAGACGCTGGATGACCCGGCAGACGGTGGCCGGGGAGACCCCGAACAGCGGGGCGAGCTGGCGCATCGTGAGGTTCGTCCGGTAGTACACGGCCACCAGCAGCACCCGGTCCGGCAACGGCAGGCACCACGGACGGCCGCCACCGGGACCATTACCGCCCCGCTCCCGCACCACCTTCACGAGCTTCTCGAACCGGCCCATCCGCAGACCGGTGAACGTCTCCACCCACAACGACTCAGCCCGCAACACCCCACCCATACAAGGGGAAGGCCCCATCACGGACGTTCTGCAACAACCTTTAGGCGGGCGGCGTGCTCGGCGCTTGCCCGGGAGCGGGCTTCCTTCCAAGCAGCCCATTTTGCCGGGGGGTGTGCCGCCGGAAGGGTGGAGCTGGGACGCCCCGCCGCCCGGTCAGCGGACGTGTGCTCGAGTCGGGCCGAGGCTGTGATCACCCTGCGTGGGAGGAGCTGCGTGGGAGCTCTGGTTGACGAGGAGTGTGGAATCGGATGAACCGGCCTGATGGTGTGTGGGGGCGTGTCCTGCCGCCTGTTCGAACCAATCGGCGTGCGCGGGGCCGGGGTGCCGGGGTCGAGCGGGTCCTGCCGGCCGTTGCGGCTGCGCTCGCTGTCGCCCTGGCGTCTGGAGGTGCAACGTGGGCCGATGCGCCGCCTCCTGAATTCGCTCCGAAGGTCGACTACCCGGCCGGGTCGCTCGCCTGGGCGGTAGCGATGGGTGACTTCAACGGTGACGGCAAGCCTGACCTGGCCGTCGCCAACTACGGCGACAACAGCGTGTCGGTGTTGCTGGGCGTCGGCGACGGCACGTTCGGACCGAAGACCGACTTCCCCACTGGTGTCGCCCCTTTCTCGGTGGCGGTGGGCGACTTCAACGGTGACGGCAAGGCCGACGTCGTCACGGCCAACTACTTCGGCAACAACGTGTCTGTTTTGCTGGGCGTGGGGGACGGAACGTTCGGTGCTAAGACCGACTTCCCGACCGGGGCCAATCCCGGCTCGGTGGCGGTGGGCGACTTCAACGCCGACGGCAAGGCCGACCTTGCTACCGCCAACTCCGGTAGCTCCTCGGTGTCGGTTCTTCTGGGGGTTGGGGACGGAACGTTCGGGCCCGCGACCGACTCCCCGGCGTCCGGCGGCAACTTCTCGGTGGCGGTGGGCGACTTCAACGCCGACGGCAAGCCCGACCTCGTCACCGTCAATGCCTACGACGACAGCGTTTCGGTGTTTCTGGGTGTTGGGGACGGCACGTTCGGGCCCAAGACCGACTTCCCGACCGGGACCTATCCCATCTCCGTGGCGGTGGCCGACTTCAACGCCGACGGCAAGGCCGACCTCACCATCGCCAACGGCGATGAGAACACCGTGTCGGTGCTGCTGGGTGTTGGGGACGGCACGTTCGGGCCCAAGACCGACTTCCCGACCGGCGCCTACCCCTACTCGGTGGCGGCGAGCGACCTCAACGGGGATGGCACACCCGACCTCGCTGTCATCAACGCCGATGACGATGACGTGTCGGTGCTGTTGGGCAATGGGGACGGTACGTTCGGACCCAAGTCCGACTTCCCGACCGGAGCCAATCCCGAATACGTGGCGGTGGGCGACCTCGACGCCGACGGCAAGCCCGACCTGGCCGTCGCCAACGCCAACGACAACACCGTGTCGGTGTTGCTGAACCAGACCGAGCCGCCCGTGCGGTCCCTGTCGGTGACGAAGTCTGCTGTGGAAGCAGACTTCCGCAAGGTGGGTGACGTCCTCAACTACAGGTACACGGTCACCAACACCGGAAACGTGGCACTCACCGGTGTGAAGGTGGCCGACCCGGGCACTGCCGGGGTCGGTTGCGGCTCCAACCAGCTTGCGGTCGGTCAGTCCACGACTTGCCACGCGACCCATACCGTAACGGAAAGTGACGTGACAGCGAAGTCGGTCACGAATCAGGCCACTGCCACCGGTATGGACGGTGAGGAGACCACGACCGCGACGAGCGAGCACGTCATCGTCCATCTGTCGGCCCTGGCCCTCACCCTGGCTTCGGACAATACGGAGTTCACCGCGCCGGGCCAGGCCATCGACTACAGCTACACCGTCTCCAACACCGGGGACACGCCCCTGAGCAAGGTCATCGTGACCGATGACAACCCCGCCACCACCGTGACCTGCCCCGCAGACACCCTCGATCCGGGCGCCAGCCTCAACTGCAGCGCGTCGCTCACCACCACGGTCGCCGACCAGCAGGCCAACGACATCACCACCACGGCCGGCACCACCGCCACCGCACCCGGCGGGCAGATCAACGCCACCAGCACCCCCCTCACCACCCCCTACACCGGCCCGAACCTCACCTGGCAACCCGTCACCCCCTGAGCAACCCCAAGCCCTCACAGCCGACAGGGCCGCGCTATCGGCGGTCGGCACTCCACGTTCCTATGGAAGGTCAGTGGTTCGGGACGGGGATCGGGGAGGTGGGAGGGTGCCAGGTGAGGATCCAGCTGGCGGTAAGCGCCGCCGCGCCGCCTGCCAGGGCGATTGCGCCGCCTGTTCCGATGGCTGCGGCCACCGCGCCGAAGCAGGCCGGCCCGACGCCCTGCAGCGTCATGCCGCCGGAGCCGAGCAGACCGAAGGCCTGGCCCTGGCCGTCCTGTGGCAGGGCGTCCAGGAACGGCCGTTGCAGGCCGAGACCGTAGGCGAATCCGAAGCCGCAGAGCAGCAGCAGACAGGATGAGACGCCCACTCCGGGCTCGGCGGCGAAGCCGACGAGCGGCAGTCCCATCAGCGCGATCAACGGGACTACCAGTCGCTCCCGGGTGGGTGGCCGTAGGAGTCGGCCCACCAGCAGGTCACCGACCAGCATGCCGACCGGCAGACAGCCCATCAGCACCGCGTACCAGCCGGGCGTGAAGTGGCGTCCTCCGGCGTAGGCGACGATCAGGCCTTCCGCGCCCGCTACGAAGGCTGGCGGTAGCCATTGGGCCAGCATCAGTCGTCGCACCGTGTGTTCGCGCAGCAGCAGGCCGGCACCGTGGAGGCTTGCACGGACGGCCCCGCCATCGCCCCGGGTGCTGCCGGGTGTGCCGCCGATCTCTCCCGGCTGCAGCCGGGGTAGCCGGATGTGGATAGCGAGCGCGCAGCCGAGGTAGAGGGCGGCGCTTACCGCGAGTGCCTGGCGCGGGCCGAGTGCCGCGACGGCCGCGCCTCCCAGCGCCAGACCGAACAATTGCGCGCCGGAGCCGGCGATGTTGTTCAGTGAACGGCCCAGTACATAGGCGTCGCCCTCCAGCGACTGCGCGACCAGCCGACTCGATGCGCCGCTGAACACCGGTGTGGCGAGGGCGACCAGCGCCACGACACCAAGGCTTGCCGCGACCGGCATCCGCACCAGGGCGAGTAGTAGGGCGGCGGCGCACGTCAAGGCGTAGCCGCCGGTGATGAGCGCGCGGGGCGGTAGTCGGTCGGCCAGTGAACCCAGCAGCAGCGAGCCGAACAGCTGCGGGATGAAGCCGATGCCGAAGGCCAGTGCGCTCAGCAGCGCGGAGCCGGTGGCCGCGAAGACCAGAACCGAGAACGTGGTGATCCGCAGCGCGTCCGCGGTGATCGCGACGGCGCGGGTCGAGAAGAGCAGCCGGAATCGCGGCTCGGCCAGCACCTCCCGGTAGGTGGCACTGTGGTTGACCTGCGCGGTTCCGGCGGTTGGGGTCATGGCGCCCAGCTTTGCCGTGCGCCCACGCCCCTCACCAATGATTCGTCGCTGGACGAATCGAAACGGACGTCCCGGGCTAGCATGGCAGGGTGCTGCGCTTCGAAGTCTCCGTCGAGGACCTGCTGCGCAGCCGCTTCGCGCTGTCGCCCGCACTGGACCTCTGTTTGCTGCTGCGCTCGCTCGCCGGCCAAGGCCAGCCGCTGCCGCGAGCCTGGGCCGCCCGGCTCATGCCGGCCTTTGAACGGCTTCGTCGCGAGACCGAACTGGACGCAGCCCTCGCTCTGCAGGCCCCGCACGGCGGACCGAACTTCGTCGCCCCGCCCCCGCGCGGCCTCAACCAGACCTGGGCTGACGACCTGGCCGTGATCCGGGCCACACCGCCGGAAGCGGCCCGCCACGAATTCGCCGCCACCGCGACCGGCCCGTCCGCCTGTGATCCCCGCGTACGAGCATTGCTCGACTCGGCGGACGCCGTCTCCAGGATCGCCGAGGCGATGGACCAGGCGTGGCACGAGCTGCTCGCCGCGGACTGGCCGCAACTGCGCGCGATCTGTGAGCGCGATGTCGTGCACCGGGTGGGTGTGATCGGCGAACACGGATGGGCTGCCACCATCGAGAGCCTGCATCCGGGCGTCGCCTGGCGCGCCGGCGGTATCGAGATCGGCTTCTTCCGAGGCGGAACAGTCCGCCTCGCCGGCGACGGGCTCCTGCTGATCCCTTCGGTCATCGTCGGGCATATCGCCGCCCACGTGGAAGACCCCTGGCCCAGGACCTTGGTCTACCCTGCCCGCGGCACCGCCGCCCTGTGGGGCGAACAGGAGACCGTCCCCCAACCGGACACGCTGACCGCTCTAGTCGGCCGGGCCCGAGCCCGGCTGCTATTGGCGCTGGACGCCCCGGCCAGTACCAGCCACCTCGCCCGAACCCTCGCCATGGCACCCGGCGCGGTAGGAGACCACCTCGCCATCCTTCGAGGCGCGGGACTGCTCGTCCGCGCCCGGTCCGGACGGTCGGTGCTCTACCGGCGCACCCCGCTCGGCGAGGCACTGGTCGCCGGTTCGGGCTGAGTGCCGACGACAGCGACGACCCGGTGATCGTCACCGGCTACAAGGCCCCGCGCCCGCAAGCTCACCCCCGGCGAGAAGCAGGCCAACCGGGTCCTGGCCGCTGCACGCGCTCCCGTCGAACACGGCTTCGCGCACCTGAAGACCTGGCGCATCCTCACCGAACTCCGCACCGACCCCGCTCGCGCCACCGACCTTCTGCGCGCTCTCCTGATCCTCTCGAACCTCGAGCTCTCACGCTGACAGATGATCAGTCATACTCGGCGCGGTACGGCTCCGTCCTTGCCAGCGGTAGAGGTCGCGCAGCAGGGAAATCTCGGCGCCGTGATGGATCAGCTCCCTGTTGACGTGCAGGACCCTGTTCTCCATGGGAAACCGCTCGGGACCCACCGTGGGCGGATTGTCCAGGTCGGCGTCCGAGAGCTCGCGGACCCCCGCGTTCCATCTCCCATACATCTCATCGAATGTCGAAGACCGGCGCCCCGACGGCACCCGGCACGCCCTGCTCCGCCTCGGCCCATACACGCAGTGCGGCCACACCGACCGTGATGGAGCGCGGCCAGCCGCTTCCCGAGCAGCAGCCGGACGCCGACCCGTCGCCCGGGTCCTCATCCACCCGGACCACGCGCTCACTGGTCCCGACCTCTGACCCGACATCGACGTGCGCTCCTGAGCACACGAAGCGGCCCCCGACATCCGGACCTCGATCCGGGCGGCGGGGGCCGCTTCCCGCGTTTTGGAGCTGTCGGCCGTCGATGGTTTTACGGCCGTAAAACCACGACGCTCCGCAGGCCCGCCCCGGACCCTTTCTGATCATCTGAGAGGATGCTTCCCTCCCCGGACCGGCCGGAGCCGCTGTCGGTGGGGTTGGCGAGTCTTCGGCCATGGATCTGCCCTACGACACCAGGTCCTCCGCGGGGGACATCGTCGCGGCCGTCGCCGGACTCGCACCGTACGCCTTGCCGGCCGTGGTACTGGCTCCCGCACCGGGGGAACCGACCGCCCACGAGAGTTCCGTGGGTGGACCATTGCTCTGGCCGACCGACGAGGCGTGGCCGTGCTGCGACGTCCCGGACGAGAAGTCCGGTTCCGGGACACCAGCGACCGCCATGGTGGTGGTCGCGCAGGTGTATCGGAAGGATGCACCTGGCGACTGGTGGCCTGAGGGTAAGGATGTATTTCAGCTCCGACTCGCCGCCGCTGCCCGTACGGCAGGAGGACCCGGACTATGGATACACGCCGGTGCCGTGGACGCTCACCCCGGTGCCCCTCGTCGACTTCCCCTACCCGCAGACCCTGCCGGACAGAGAACTCGTCAAGGCCGTGCACGAGTACGTGGAGGCGACCGGGGACGGAAGCGATGTCATCACCCGGGTGGCCGGGATCAAGTTCGGCGGGTGGCCCACCTGGCACCTGACCGACCCTTACGACATCCTGTGCCTGACCTGCGGCGCTCCGTGCCGCCTCACCCTCAATCAGGCGAACGCGATCGGCCGGATCACCGTCTCCGGGGAGGTCTGGATACACCGCCTGCCCACACCCGGCGCCTGCCCGGCCGGGCTCGCGGCAAGCCCGGACGGGAGCCTGTGGTTCACCGAGATCGGCGTCGGGCGGATCGGGCGGCTCACCACCGGCACGGCGGCTGCGGACACCGGAGAGGCCGAGAGGACCGCGTGCGTCGCCGAGTTCCAGCTGCCCGACCCGGACAGCCGCCCCCATGCCGTCGCGGTTGCCCCCGACGGCACCTGCTGGTTCACCGAGTGGGCCACCGGCCGGATCGGCTCCGTCACCCCGGAAGGGAGGATCACCGAACACCCGCTCGCGGACTCCGCCAGCGAACCCCACGGGTTGGCCTTCGGCCCGGACGGAACCCTGTACGTCGCCGAGGAGCGCGGCGTCGTCTCCCGGTGGGACGTGACAGGCACAGCGGGGCCAAGGCGTCCATAGGCCGTTCCTTCGGATCACCTTGCAGACCAGATGAAGATGGCGGCGAGGTGGAGTCCGGCGAGGGAGACCAGGCCGTCGCCACCGCCACCGTTGCCACCGCGCAAGCACCGCGCCCCCGGGCCACCCCGACGCAATGTCGCCGTTCGTTGTGGTGGCAGCGTCAGGTGTCAGGACCAGTTCTCCGGTCCGCCTTCGAGCGGTGCGGGTAGCGGTTGGGGTCGTGGCCAGCCCGCGCCGATATGGCGTGCGTGGGTGAGGCCCGGTGCCCAGAGCGCTCTGGGGGCAGCAGTACCACCGGGCCGCCCCAACGTCACGACGTGATCCGTCTGACGGTCGAGAAGCTGCCCAGCGGCGGGGTGAACAAGCCTGTCTGGCTGTGGTGGTCGGGCACTGGCGCCGCCGCGGACGACGTTGTCCGGTGCTGGCAGGCGTTTCTCCGCCGTTTCGACGTGGAGCACACCTTCCGCCTCCTCAAGCAGACCCTCGGCTGGACCCGGCCGAAGCTGCGGGACTCACAGGCCGCCGACCGCTGGACCTGGCTCGTCCTGGCCGCACACGCGCAGCTCCGCCTCGCCCGGCCTCTCGCACGGGATCTGCGACGGCCGTGGGAGAGGCCGGCGGAACCGAACAGGCTCGCCCCCGCCCGGGTCCGCCGTGGGTTCGGGAACCTGCGGGCGAAGACGGGCACGCCGGCCGGTGCACCGAAAGCCACCAGCCGCGGCCCCCGGCCGCCCGCTCGGCTCGAAGAATCGGCAGCCCGCCACCCGCTACGACGTCGGACGTGTCCTCGCGACTGGCGAGTCCTACACTCGACCCGCCCACCACAAGGTCGGCACCAGACCCCGACGAACCGGATAGACATCAAGCTGACCGTGGCTGGGACCTACGGCGGCGGACGGGGTGTCCACCCCCCGGCAGTGCTGGAGGGTGTACACCCCGTCTGCCGCTCGAGCTGGCCAACGGCGATCTCGCCTGTGCCGTCATCACCATCCGAGCTGTGGCTCGCCCAGGACCTTGCTGCCGATGCGCGCGGCGAGCTCCTGGGCTCTGGTCAAGGCCCCGCGGCTACTGCAGCCGTGGACGAAGACGGTGTGATGCTCAGTCCAGCGGTTCAACTGGGCTTTCTCACCGTGGAACACGATCTGGACTCCGTCGTAGTTCGCGCTCGCGTATTGGTCTGCCTCCGGGTGCTCCGGCCACAAGCCGCGCCAGCAGATGTCGGCGATGCCCTGGCCAAGAGCCGCCACGAAGCGCTCCTCCACAGTCCCCGTCGGAACGTCTGCCATGGCATCCAGCGGCAGGTGTGCCTCCAGTGCGGCGGCGCCTGCGGTCGTCACGTCGAGGTCGAACCAGAGGTCCTCACCCGCAGGACCGGTACGCATGTCCAAGTAGTCGAAGTTCGCCTCCGGCAGGAGCGCAACCATCCGCCGCACGTCTTCGACCGTTCGTAGCTCGGCGTAGAGCCCGGCTTTGCCCTCGCACTCGGCCATCAACGTCCGCAGGTGCTTGGCCTGTGTGTACGCCATGGTTGCGTCGGTAGTCTGGAAGACGGGATACGCCCTGGAGTTGCCCATGGACCGAACCGTCACACGTCCTCGCAGTCCTCCACCACCGTAATTCGTGTGATCACTGCGGTCGGTGGACTGGGCACACGTTCAGCATCCGCAACCGGGGTCCGGTCCCTGCCCGAGGTTAAACGGCAAGCTTACGACCCTGGGCAAGCCCCGGCTGTCGGTGTCAGCTGGGACGCATGGACAGGGATGAGGAGCTGCTGCGCGGCCGGGTCTACGGCACCGACCACGACCACCCGGGCCCGCGGCCGCACCGCGACTACGCCGAACTGGTCGGCGGGCCGCTCGACGGGCTGTTGCTCGACATCACCGGCTGGACGGCGGACGAGATCCAGACCGGCGTCGCGCTGATGACGAGCTCGGGCGGTTCGGCGCCGGCGGCCGCCTCTGTACCACCCGCGGCCCGGCGAGCGGAACCGCTGGGACTGGTCCGGCGACACGCCCTGAGGCTTCGCCAGGCGCTTGTGGTGAGCTATTGAAGCTCGATGCGTAGAGGCTCCCTACGCTGGCTTTGTAGGTGGCAGCCGACGCCAGTTGTAGGTGGGTTCTGACTCCACTGGAACTACTGGGTAACCGCGGGGTGAGATCCAGCTCGGTGTTGGCGGGACGTAGTGCCGAAGGTGCCGATGGACTGGCGGGGCCGTGTTCTCTGTGCGGCAGGAGTCCTGGGGAGATAGCGTGTATGTCAGGAGCAGTCGTGGTTCCGAGCCGCTGCTCGCCCGTGATCGCGATCGCGGGCGTTTCGCTGTCCGGGTCCGCGCTTGGGCGACGCCGGTCGGACGCGGCGGTCGCACAGTGCGGGCGCCGGCGGCTGCGCACGTCTAGGAGAACAGCATGGCTACTGGCATCGTGAAGTGGTTCAACGCCGAAAAGGGCTTCGGCTTCATCGAGCAGGACGGCGGCGGCCCCGACGTCTTCGCCCACTTCTCCAACATCTCCGCCTCGGGCTTCCGTGAGCTCCAGGAGGGCCAGAAGGTGACCTTCGACGTCACCCAGGGACAGAAGGGCCCGCAGGCGGAGAACATCACGCCGGCCTGAGCCACCCTCATCCCACGATGCCCCGCAGGCGGCCCGCAGCTGCCTGCGAGGCATCGTCACATTGATCCACCGTGATCCGATTCGCACATAGCCGGCCGCGAGCGCGGCGGCCGCGGTGACCACAACGCCGGTCATCAGGACCACCGCATCCCGACCTTGGACAGCTGCCTCCATCCGCTCCGGTGTCAGGGTGGCGGCCCGGCGGCGCTGGTTGTCGACCCACGTCCCAAGTTTCAGCGGGACGTCCCGCCGCGCCTTGCCGTCGCCGCCGAGGGCGATGGTCTCGACGTGCTTGCGCGGCACCGTCAGGTGCCCCTCGCGCGCGCAGAACTGCTCAGCGGCGGCGAGGTGCATCGCCCACTTGTCCGCCTGGCTGGTGCGCGGCTTCGGCTTCTCCTCCTCGGCCGCGGGCTCGCTGCCGAGGACCTGCTCGCACATCCACTGCTGGACCCCGGTGAGCTGATCCCACCCGAGCCGGACGGACGTCACCCACCGGCCGAGGTCCTCGCCCTGGCGCTCCTGTTCCAGGCGGCCGGGCCGTGCAGCCCTGCCCCCGGGCCGGCGTAGTGGTGGACGGCCCGGCCAGCGGCGCTCAGCGTGATGCCGAGCACGGTGCCGCCGTAGAAGCGTTGGTCGTTGTCGACCGAAGCGGGGGTCTGAGGGCTTCAGCGAAGGCCAGTGCAGTTGTCCGCCGCCCAGCGAAATGCCCACCCGCCCACGATCCGTCGCCCTCCGATTGTCAGTGGTGGCTGAGAGGATCGGAGCATCGAGTCGGTCGGGAACAACGGGGGGCCTTCAATGTCCGGAAACCAGAACTACATCAATCACGTCGCTCTTGTACTGGACGCCAGTTCGTCCATGTCACACCTCAGCGGAAAGGTCGTCGAGGTCGCCGATCAGCAGATCGCCTACCTGGCGCGCCGGTCGCAGGAACTGGATCAGGAAACCCGTGTCACGGTGTACGTCTTCTCGAACAAGGTGGAGTGCGTCATCTACGACAAGGACGTGCTGCGCATGCCGTCCCTCAAGCAGATGTACCGGGCCGGTGGAATGACCGCCCTGCTGGCCGCCACTTTGAAGTCGCAGCGGGAACTGGCGCAGACGGCACAGCTCTATGGCGACCACAGCTTCCTCACTTTCGTGCTGACCGACGGGCAGGAGAACGCAAGTCACCGCTGCCCGGACGCCCCTGCCCGGGACCCTCGTGAACTGGTGAAGGCCGTGGCCACGATGATCGAGACGCAGGAGGACAACTGGACGCTGGCCGTCCTCGTGCCGGACCAGATGGGCAAGCGGGAGGCCATGCAGTGCGGTTTCCCGAAGGACAACATCGCCGTTTGGGATGCCACGAGCACACAGGGTCTGGAGGAAGCCGGACAAGCCATCCTGAAGGCCACCGAGAACTTCATGGTGGGCCGCAGCAAGGGAATTCGCGGATCGCGGGCGGTGTTCTCCATAGGGGCGGAGGCGGTCAACAAGAAGTCCATTGCGGCGGCCGGTCTCACACCGGTCGATCCGTCGCTTTACCACCTGATTCCCGTGGCCCGGGAAGCAGCCATCCGGGACTGGGTCGTTGAAAGCGGACACACCTACCGCACCGGTTGCGCCTACTACCAGCTGAGCAAGTCGGAAAAGATTCAGGCGCGGAAGCAGATCGCTGTACTGGAGAAGAAGACGGATCAGGTATACACGGGGCCGGAGGCCCGAGCCCTGCTCGGCCTGCCGGACACGGAAGTCCGCGTCAAGCCGGACCACAACGACGAGTTCACCATCTTCGTACAGAGCACCAGCGTGAACCGGAAGCTCGCGCTGCAGACGCGGCTTCTGCTCATGGTCTGACGCCTCGCGAGCGGCGCGGACCCGGTCGGCGGGGTCCGTGCGCGTGCGGCTCCTGCCGGCCGAGGTCGAAGCGCCGGCGGACCACCGCACGGCCCCGGTCCGTATCGACATCGCTACCTGAACGATGAGATGGAGAAGGGCACCCCGCAGACGCGCGGTGCCCCCTTCGTGTTCGTGCGAGTGCAGACCCGTCGGGCCAGGATGGCAGCCATTTCCTCCAGTGGCCCCTGCTGGTCCACCTCATGGACGGGATCCGCGACCACGGCGGCACCGGCCTCCTCGCCGCGCACCTTGCCCGCCTCGGCGAGAACACCACCTGGAAGGACGGCCTCGTCTCCACCACGGTCGGGCGTCTCGTGGACGCCACCCTGCACTCCCTCCACACCGCTCTTGACGCCCGCCGCGCCCGCGTCCCGCGTACGGTTCTCGGCGGCGGCCCGTTCCCGCTCCACGACCACGCCCGCCGCCGCGGACCCCACACAGCAGGTCCCGACGGAGGCCGCCGTCACCGCCCACCGGCAACAGGCTGCACCGGCCAGGGGCGCGAGAGGTACGCCGTGAAGGCGGCGGCTCGCGCACCCAGGCGCCGCGGGCGCGTGTCCGCTTCCGGGTGTGGACGGATCGCTACGCGGGCGGATCGCTTACGGGCACGGGCGGGCCGGTGGGCCCCCACCGGCCGGGACGGCGAAGACACGGCCGGCCCGCACTCCCCAGCCTTCGACCCGGGTCCGGTACATCCACGCAGGCTTCCTCTGCCCGGCGGCGACCGGGCAGAGCTATGGAGCGGTTCAGATCGCAGCGCGTGGCTCCTTCTGCAAAAACCACAGGGCATCGAGGGCGAGACGGGCGGCTCAAGGCGGACGGGAAGCGAGGGACTGCCCAGGGCACCCGCGGCTGTGCACGTCGGGAGACCCGATGCCCATGGTCGACGCTGCATCACAGATCCTCGCCCTTGTCGGCGGCCTCTTCGCGAGGGCTATCGCCGGACCCGCGGTGTCATCGAATCGGTCGCCGCGGAAATCCGGACGTCGACAATGGACGTAGAGCGCTGCTGCCCTCTCGGCGTCGGCGAGGTACTCGCGGGCGATTATGAGAGAGGCACGTCCTCTGCCCCGGCGGTGACTCAGCGGGCAGAGCGCACCGGAGAGGCAACAGGGCGGGACGAATCCGGCCTCGGGGGTCAGCGCGGCAGTCCTCGGCCACCCGCTCATGCCTCCGGCCACCATCACCCCTCAACGTGCCCCCGGGGGCACGATGGCGGAGACTCCTGTATAAGCGTCGGCGTATTTCGCGCGGGCTGTGGTGAGGGTGATTTCGGCATGCTTGAGGTCCCGCTCTGGCTGTGGGGGGCGTTCGCCGCGACGGTGGTCGTGTCGCTGGCGGTGGACCTGCTGTCCCACCGTACGGCGCACGTCATCCGCTTCAAGGAGGCAGCCGTCTGGAGCGGCCTGTGGGTGAGCCTCGCCTTGATCTTCGGCGCGGTCGTCTTCCTCGTCCTCGGAACGACCGCCGGCACCGAGTACACGACGGCCTGGCTGCTGGAGAAGAGCCTGTCGGTTGACAACCTCTTCGTGTTCGCCGTGATCTTCGCGTACTTCAAGGTGCCCCGCGCCTACCAGCACCGTGTGCTGTTCTTCGGCGTCATGGGCGCGCTCGTCTTCCGCGGGATCTTCCTCTCCCTCGGCGTAGCCGTGGTCAGCCGCTTCACGGCGGTGCTGTTCGCCTTCGCCGCCGTCCTCTTCTACAGCACCTACAAGCTCCTCAAGGACGAGGAGGAGAGCTTCGACCCGGGCAAGAGCATCGCCGTACGGATGCTCCGCAAGATCATCCCGGTGCGTGACGAGTACGCCGGAGCCAGATTCTTCGTCAGGGAAGCCGGAAAGCGGGTGGCGACGCCGCTGCTCGCGGTGGTCGCCGCGATCGAGGCGGCCGACCTGATCTTCGCTGTCGACAGCGTTCCGGCCGTCCTCGCGGTGAGCGACGACGCGTTCATCGTCTACACCAGCAACGCGTTCGCCATCCTCGGCCTGCGAGCCCTCTACTTCATGCTCGCCGGGCTCCTGGACCGATTCCACTACCTGAGCAAGGGCTTGGCGATCATTCTCGCCTTCATCGGGGTCAAGCTCATCCTCCAGGCATCCCACAAGATGATCAGCCCCGATATTCGGGAGATCCCCTCACCGGTCAGCCTCGCGGTCATTGCTGTCGTCCTCGCAGGTTCCGTGGTGCTCAGCCTCAGAAGGCCCGTCCCGACAGGCGCCATGGACCGGACCGACAATGAGGGGGACGTCTCCAGGGCCACCGAGCAGTCCCAGACGCCCATCGCAGTAGCAGTGGTGGTCGACCCTGAGCCTTCAGCCAGTCCACCGAGCCGGGACGGTGGACCCTCCCAGCCGTCGGGCGGGCCGGGAGCCACGGCTCTTCCCGACGCGCCAGTACGGGCATATCGTAAAAAGATGGTCAAAATGAAGCGTAAGCGCGAGGCGTACGTGTGTCCGACCTGCAAGAAGTCCGTACCGACTGCGGTCGACCGTCGCAAGACCCTCGGCGTATTCGTTCCCGTGTGGGGTCCGGGTGCATGTGAAAACCGTGACTGCCCCGACTTTCGGTTGGATCCCCACCGCACGCACCATGCGGTCCGGTGAGGGGATCGGCAGCTCGTGCCCGTCACGTCAGGCGGCCCACCGGATTCCGCCGGGATCGTCGGCCGCACGATCGCCGGCCTTCACGCGCTTGCCCACCGGCTCGCACCGCGCCTCGAAGCTGTGGTACACCGCCATGGCGATAGGCCATGGTGCCCGATCCGGCCCGGATCGGCAGGACAGGCCGCCGGCAGCGTCGGATCGGTGTCCCGTCGGATCGGCGTCCCCCGGAGCAGCATCGGGCCCAGGGTGAGCGGGAGGACGTATCCGGTGGCGGGCTGCAGGTCGGTGGTGCCTGCCCAGGCAGAGGGCCGGGCGGCGGCAACGACCCGTCGCCTCCGGCCTGGGGGGGGGCGCCTCGACCTCGGAGTCGAGCTGCGCCCGGCGATCCGAACCGCGTCGGCCGGGAGCAGGTGCCGGTACAGCAGGTCGTCGATCGCGTGCCGGACCGCGGTCTGTTCCGGGCCCTGGGGTACGCGCCTGGCAGATCGTGGCCTGTCCGACGTCGAGGAGCTGCTGCTACGCCTCCCCGCCCCGCTCCATCCGCCCAGTCGCCTCCGCCCAGGTCATGCCCCCCCCGGTGGCGAGGGCGGACACGAGCGCCTGCTCCTGGACGAAGCGGCCGCACAGCGCCCGCCCTTCCTGTGTCCAGTCGTGCAGGTCCCTTTCCGGGTACCGCGGTTTCGCACCTAGTGTCGACGGCCTGTGGCGGAGGCGAAGCCGAGCCAGGTGTGGCGGTTACCCCACCAGCACCAGCCGACCTTGGGGGCGTTGCGTCGTTCGCGGCCGTCGCGTCCTGAGCCGTTGCTGATCCAGATCGCCGGGGTGCGGGCGTCCAGTGCACCGCCCGCCTTGCGAAGCCGGGAGCCGATGGTCATGAAGCAGTGGTTGCGCTCGAGAGCGGCGGGCTGCTGGAGCACCCAGTGGATGCCTTCGGTCAGCAGCAGGGCGCTGCGGTGCTCCTGGGTGAGGGCGGACAGTGCCTCTTCCGGGCTCCAGTTGGCCATGTTGGTCGCCGCGGTTGAGGCCGGTGACGAGGTAGAGGGGGGCGTCCGGCAGATCGACGCCGTGGGGAGCGAAAAGAACGACGTCGGTCATGTCGATGACGACGAAGCCGGATTTGCCTTCGCGCTGGAGCAGCGGCGCGAGTGCTGAGGCGGGGACGCGGCCGGGATGGACGGCGATCAGGGTGGCGTTGTCGGCGTTGTCATTGTCTGCGGCAAAGTTACGCAGGTCCCCAGCGGATATCCCGGCGAGCTCGTGCACCCCGAGCTCGATCAGATGTTCGATCTGAGAGGCGAGTGCGGGGAGGGGAGCCGCGGTGGCGGACGCGCTGTCGGGCATGGGACTCCTCGTTTTGCAGTAGGGCCTGGAGATCGGTCAACGGGGCGCGGGCCGACATATTCCCGGTGTGGCACCTGATGCCCAGCAGGTCACCCCGCTCTGCCGCCCCGTCTGCACCCACACAGCTCCCGTCACAGACCGCTGTGCCACGGGACACGGAACCGCTACGCGGTCCTGGAGCCGGGCCGCCAGTACGTGTGCGGTACTGCGGTTGTCCACCAGGCTTAGCTGTGCAGGCGACGCGGTTCGCCGGCACCGCGCCTGCCTTCACGCTCGCCGGCCCTCGGCGACCATCCGCTCTGCGAGCGGCCCGGCCCGGCCCTCAACCGGGAAACCGGCCAGGGTCTCTTTCGCGTCCGGCGTCAGCCGGTTCGCACCGCCGTGACCGTGAAGCGCTCGACATCGGAGATGTGCCCGCCGGTGGACGCGACGATGGTCAGCACCGGGTCATGGGCGCCGGTGAACGACACGGTCGCATTCCAGGGTTGCGCGCTTCCGCCGGCCGGAATGCAGCAGGAGGTGCCGATCGGGGCCGTGGACGAGGGCTGGCGCAGGTCCACGCGGATGCTCTCGTCCACACCGCTGATCCGGCCGCCGGTCCGCACCGGGGAGCGCACTTCCGATCCGTAAGCGGGCGTGGTCAGCGAGAACGTCGTGTCGTCGGTGCCCACGACCTCCCACGGTGCGTCCGGGCCGGCGCCGTACCGTACGAGGTGGATGACCGCGACCGTGCTCCTGTAGCCCTCGGCGCCCGGGGGCAGGCTCAGGCCCACGCCGATCCGGGCATCGCGGCCAGTGACGGTGCGCGAGGAGACTCGGCCGACGTCCTTGAAGCCGAGGTAGCCCTGGGTGAAGGAGAGAGCGGTCTGCTCCGGGTCGAGATGCCAGGGCTGGTGGCCCCCGGAGCGGAATTCCCGTTGCCACGCCTGGGCTTCGGCGAGCGTGGGGAACGGCCACACGGGCTGGAGGAGCGCAGATCCGAGGGGCGGCGTGCCGCCGTCGGGTCCGGGGGTAGTCGGCGCGGGCGTAGCGGGGGTGGTACCGGGCGTGCTGGGTGCGGTCGGAGCCGGGGAGAGCGCCGAGGACGTGCCCGGCACGACGGAAGGGGATTCCCGCGGGGGCGATTGCCCGCCGGAGCCGCCGCAGGCGGTCAGCACACCCAACGCGGCTGTCAAGAAGAAGTGGGTGAGTCGGGCGAGTGGGAGCCGAATGCTCATGTTGACCCCAGGAAATCGGTACCGAGCGTCGGTACCGTCTGGGCTCATGGTGCCACCGGTGGAGGTCGGCGGCGAGAGGGCCAGGAACCGGAAAGGTTCCGCGCCGCCGAGGCGAGGGACAGATCCCATCCCCGCGCGGCATCGCGTACACGCGGCGTCTGCTGTCGGCTGGGTACCGGTCGTCGACCGCGCCTGGGAGGTGCA
>NZ_JBSGZP010000018.1:0-28062 GCF_053611065.1 Streptomyces sp. NPDC054840 | reverse complement strand
TCGCCGAGCACCCGGCCCAGGTGGAGGCCGCCCACTCGGCGTACGCCCGGGCCGGCGCCCAGGTACTGATCACCGCCAGTTACCAGGTCGGCTACGAGGCCTTCGCCGCCCACGGCCACGACCGCGCCGAGACCACCGCCCTGCTGCGGCGGAGCGTGCGCCTGGCCGCCCGGGCGGCCGAGGTCACCGACCACGAGGTGTGGGTGGCCGCCTCCGTGGGCCCGTACGGAGCGGTGCTGGCGGACGGCTCCGAGTACCGCGGCCGGTACGGGCTCAGCGTGCGCGAGCTCGCCGCCTTCCACCGCCCCCGCATCGAGGCCCTCCTCGCCGCCGGCCCCGATGTCCTGGCCGTGGAGACGATCCCGGACACCGACGAGGCCGAGGCGCTGCTCACCGTGCTCGCGCAGACCGGCGCACCCGCCTGGCTCTCCTACACGGTGGCCGCCGGCCGCACACGGGCCGGACAGCCCCTCCACGAGGCCTTCGCGCTCGCCGCCGCCTCCCCGGAGGTCATCGCGGTCGGCGTCAACTGCTGCGATCCGGCCGATGTGCAGCCCGCCCTCGAAGCGGCGGCCGCCGTGACCGCCGCACCGCTGCTGGCCTACCCCAACGACGGCTCCGTCTGGAACGCCGCCACCCGCACCTGGCACACCCCCGAGGACCCCCTCCCCTGGCCCACACGGGCCTGGCAGCGCACCGGAGCCCGCCTCATCGGCGGTTGCTGCCGCATCGGCCCCGACCGGATCGCCGCCCTCGGAGCGCTGCTGCCGGACAGGCCGAAGTGAGCGGACGGTGCCGGAAAACCAGGGGCAGCCACGGGAGGTGACCAGCCATAATCGGTCGCGTGTTCCTGACGATCTCCACCACCGGCTGCCCTGAACGACCCGCTACCGACCTGGGCTACCTGCTGCACAAGCATCCCGGCAAGACGCAGGCGTTCTCCACCTCCCACGGCACCGCCCACGTGTTCTACCCCGAGGCCTCGGTCCAGCGGTGCACGGCGGCCCTGCTGCTGGAGGTGGACCCCGTCGCGCTCGTGCGGCGCGGCCGGGGCAAGGGCCGGGGCGGGGCGCCGGACGCCGCGCTCGCGCAGTACGTGAACGACCGGCCGTACGCCGCGTCCTCGCTGCTCGCCGTCGCGCTCAGCGGAGTGTTCCGTACCGCGCTCAAGGGGCAGTGCGCCGCCCGCCCGGAGCTGGCGGAGCAGGTCCGCCCGCTGCGCGTCGAGATCCCGGTGCTGCCCGCCCGTGGCGGGGCCGAGCTCGTGCACCGGCTGTTCGGCCCGCTCGGCTGGGACCTCGTACAGGCCGAGGCCGTACCGCTCGACGAGCAGTTCCCCGAGTGGGGGAACTCCCGCTACGTACGGCTCGTCCTGGAAGGTGAGCTGCGCCTCGCCGACGCGCTGCGCCAGCTCTACGTGCTGCTGCCGGTCCTCGACGACGCCAAGCACTACTGGATCTCGCAGGACGAGGTCGACAAGCTGCTGCGCGCAGGGGACGGCTGGCTCGCCGCCCACCCCGAGAACGGGCTGATCTCCTCCCGCTACCTGGCCCGCCACAAGCGGCTGACGCAGGACGCCATCGAGCGCCTGGAACTGGTCCGCCTCGCCGAGGCCGACGGCAGTGAGGTCGAGGAGCTCGACAACGCGGTGGACGAGACCCGGGACACCGAGGAGCGGCCCGTGCCGCTCGCCGTGCAGCGGCGCGAGGCGATCCTCTCCGTCCTGCGGGTCGCCGGCGCCCAGCGGGTGCTCGACCTCGGCTGTGGCCAGGGGCAGTTGCTCCAGGCGCTGCTGAAGGACCCGGCGTACTCGGAGATCGTCGGTATGGACGTGTCCGTGCGGGCCCTGCAGATCGCGGCCCGGCGGCTGCGGCTGGACCGGATGGGCGAGCGGCAGAGCGCGCGGCTGACACTCCTGCAGGGCTCGCTCGCGTACACCGACAAGCGGCTGGCGGGCTACGACGCGGCCGTGCTCAGCGAGGTCATCGAGCACCTGGACCCGGAGCGGCTGCCCGCGCTGGAGTACGCGGTCTTCGGCTCGGCCCGCCCCCGCACGGTCCTCGTCACCACCCCGAACGTCGAGTACAACGTGCGCTGGGAGACCCTGCCAGCCGGGCACGTCCGCCACGGCGACCACCGCTTCGAGTGGAACCGTGAGGAGTTCCGTGCCTGGGCCGACGAGGTCGCGCGGCGCCACGGCTACGGGGTCCGGTACGTGCCCGTCGGTGACGACGACTCCGAGGTCGGGCCGCCGACGCAGATGGCCGTCTTCACCCAGCTCGACGGCACCGGCACGACCACGACCGGCACGAACGACACGAGCGACACGAGCGACACCAGCGACTCCGACGACGCGACCGACACCACCGACACCCCGAAGGAGGGCGAGGCAGCATGACCAGCACCGAGACTCCCCGCACGCGCACACTTCCCGTCACCGACCTGTCCCTCGTCGTCCTGATCGGGGCCACCGGATCGGGCAAGTCCACCTTCGCCCGCAAGCACTTCAAGGCCACCGAGGTCATCTCCTCCGACTACTGCCGGGGCCTGGTCTCCGACGACGAGAACGACCAGAGCGCCAGCCGCGACGCCTTCGACGTCCTGCACTACATCGCGGGCAAGCGCCTCGCCGCCGGCCGCCTCACCGTCGTCGACGCCACCAGCGTCCAGGCCGACGCCCGCCGACAGCTTGTCCAGCTCGCCCGCGAGCACGACGTCCTGCCCATCGCCATCGTCCTGGACATGCCCGAGCAGGTCTGCGCCGAGCGCAACGCCGCCCGCCCCGACCGGGCAGGCCTGCCCCGCGCCGTCATCCAGCGGCACCGCCGCGACCTGCGGCGCTCGCTGCGCGGCCTGGAGCGCGAGGGCTTCCGCAAGGTCCACGTCCTGCGCTCCGTCGAGGAGGCCGAGACCGCCGAGGTGGTCCTGGAGAAGCGGTTCAACGACCTCACCCACCTCACCGGCCCCTTCGACATCGTCGGCGACATCCACGGCTGCTCCTCCGAACTGGAGACCCTGCTCGCCAAGCTCGGCTACGAGGACGGGGTCCACCCCGAGGGCCGCACCGCCGTCTTCGTCGGCGACCTCGTCGACCGCGGCCCCGACAGCCCCGCTGTGCTGCGCCGCGTCATGGGCATGGTGAAGTCCGGCAACGCCCTGTGCGTGCCCGGGAACCACGAGAACAAGCTCGGCCGTTATCTGAAGGGCTCCCAGGTCCAGCGGACCCACGGCCTCGCCGAGACCATCGAGCAGCTGGAGGGCGAGCCGGAGGAGTTCGTCGAGGAGGTGCGGGAGTTCATCCGCGGCCTCGTCAGCCACTACGTCCTCGACGGCGGCAAGCTGGTGGTCTGCCACGCCGGCCTGCCCGAGAAGTACCACGGCCGCACCTCCGGCCGGGTCCGCTCGCACGCCCTCTACGGCGAAACAACCGGCGAGACCGACGAGTTCGGCCTGCCTGTGCGCTACCCGTGGGCCGAGGACTACCGGGGCAAGGCCGTCGTGGTCTACGGCCACACCCCGGTTCCCGACACCACCTGGATCAACAACACCATCTGCCTCGACACCGGCGCCGTCTTCGGCGGCCGGATGACCGCCCTGCGCTGGCCCGAGCGCGAACTGGTCGACGTACCGGCCGAGAAGGTCTGGTACGAGCCGGTCAAGCCGCTCGTCGCCGAGGCGCCGGGCGGGCACGACGGCCGCCCGCTCGACCTGGCCGACGTGCACGGCCGCCGGGTCGTGGAGACCCGGCACCTGGGCAACGTCAACGTGCGCGAGGAGAACGCGGCGGCGGCCCTGGAGGTCATGAGCCGCTTCGCCGTGGACCCCCGTCTCGTGCCGTACCTGCCGCCGACCATGGCGCCCACGGCCACCTCCCGTGAGGACGGCTACCTGGAGCACCCGGCCGAGGCGTTCGCCCAGTACCGCAAGGACGGCATCGCCCAGGTGGTGTGCGAGGAGAAGCACATGGGCTCCCGCGCCACCGTCCTCGTCTGCAAGGACGCCGACGCGGCCCGGAGCCGCTTCGGGGTCGACGGCCCGACGGGCTCCGTCTACACCCGCACCGGGCGGCCCTTCTTCAAGGATCCGGAGGTCACCGAGGAGGTCCTCACCCGGCTGCGCTCGGCGGTCACCGACGCCGGTCTCTGGGAAGAGCTCGACACCGACTGGCTGCTGCTCGACGGGGAACTCCTGCCCTGGTCCCTGAAGTCCACCGGCCTGCTGCGCAACCAGTACGCCGCCGTCGGCGCGGCCTCCCGCGCCGTCTTCCCGGACGCCATCGCCGCCCTGGAGGCGGCCACCGCCCGGGGCGTCGACACCGCGGAGCTGCTGGAGCGCCAGCGCGGCCGGGTCGCCGACGCGGCCGCCTTCACCGACTCCTACCGGCGCTACTGCTGGACCACCGACGGGCTGGACGGCGTACGGTTCGCGCCGTTCCAGCTGCTGGCGGTGGCCGCGCGGTCGCTGGCCGCCGTGCCCCACGACGAGCAGCTGTTCTGGCTGGACCGGCTGGTCGCCGCCGACGAGGCGGCCGGTACCGGACTGCTCATCCGCACCGGCCGGATCCTGGTGGACACCGCGGACGAGGACTCCGTACGGGCCGGCACCGACTGGTGGCTGGAGCTGACGGCGGCCGGCGGCGAGGGCATGGTCGTCAAGCCGCTCCAGGCGTACGCCAAGGACGGCAGGGGCCGACTGGTCCAGCCCGGGGTCAAGGTGCGGGGACGCGAGTACCTGCGGATCATCTACGGCCCGGAGTACACCCGTCCGGACCACCTGGAGCGGCTGCGGGAGCGGTTCCTCGGGCACAAGCGCTCGCTCGCCCTGCGCGAGTACGCGCTCGGGCTGGAGGCACTGGACCGGCTGGCGGCCGACGAGCCGCTGTGGCGGGTCCACGAGGCGGTCTTCGCCGTGCTCTCGCTGGAGTCGGAGCCGGTCGACCCGCGCCTGTGAGCCGGCACCGCCGCGAGAGCGGGCCGCGTCAGCACGGCCCGTAAAGGGGTGGCCCCCGTACGGCCTCGAATTAGGTCGTATGGGGGAACTTTCGCGGGGAACTCCGGGAAAACCACCGCTGGGATCGTTCAACCAGGGCAGCGGAATGTCCGCGACCCTGGAAGGACGGAACGTCACCTATGAAGATGACCGCGCGCGGAAGCATTGCGGCCCTCATGACCTGTATGGCTGCGGCCGGTGCGGCCACCCCGGCCATGGCCCAGTCGGTGCCGGTCGGTGTCCCGCTGGACGCCGTGAAGACCACGCTGGGCGTGGACACCCCGCGCGTGGGCACCGGCGTGCCGGTGCCGGTCGTGGGAGCGCCCGAGTCGCCCCGCTTCCACAAGGGGAACATGCTCCCGACCCCACTGCTCCCGTCGGTCCCGATCGGCACCGAGCTCGGCAGCACCCTCGTCACCTCCCCGGTGCCGAACCTGCTGGGCAAGCCGGAGACGGACGGCGAGGGCTCCGTCCAGGCGCCGGCCACCGACCTGCTCGCCCGGACCCCCGGCCTGGTCGCCGGCGGTCTCCTGACGATGCCGGACGCCTCCAACTCCGGGCTGCCGAACCTGACCACGCCCGAACTGGGCCTGACCACCCCGGAGCTCACCGGCGCCCCCTCGGCGCTTCTCGGCCTCGCCGGCCCTCGCTGAGCGGACGCCACTCAAAAAGCCGTTCGGTCTGGGAATGTGTACGGCATGGGATTCCATGTCGACTCCGAGACCGGGCGGCTTCGCCGCGTCATCCTCCACCGGCCCGACCTGGAGCTGAAGCGGCTCACACCGAGCAACAAGGACGCGCTCCTCTTCGACGACGTGCTGTGGGTGCGCCGGGCCCGCCAGGAGCACGACGGCTTCGCGGACGTGCTGCGCGACCGGGGCGTGGAGGTCCACCTCTTCGGTGACCTCCTGTGCGAGGCCCTCGACATCCCGGAGGCGAGACACCTCGTACTGGACCGGGTCTTCGACGAGAAGGAGTACGGGCCGCTCGCCACCGACCATCTCCGGTCGGTGTTCGACGGGCTGACCTCGGCCGAGCTGGCGGAGGCGCTGGTCGGCGGGATGACCAAGCGGGAGTTCCTGGAGCGGCACGCCGAGCCGGTGTCGGTGCGCTTCCACGCACTGGACCTGGACGGTTTCCTCCTGGGCCCCCTGCCCAACCACCTCTTCACCCGCGACACCTCCGCCTGGATCTACGACGGGGTGTCCATCAACGCGATGCGCTGGCCCGCCCGGCAGCGCGAGACGGTCCACTTCGAGGCGATCTACAAGCACCACCCGCTCTTCACCACTTCCGGAGCCTTCCACTACTGGTCGCAGGGGCAGGCGGACTATCCCTCGACGATCGAGGGTGGGGACGTCCTGGTCATCGGCAACGGGGCGGTGCTGATCGGGATGAGCGAGCGCACCACTCCGCAGGCGGTGGAGATGCTGGCACGCGGCCTGTTCGCCGCCGGTTCGGCGACGTCCATCGTGGCGCTCGACATGCCGAAGTCGCGGGCCTTCATGCACCTGGACACGGTGATGACCATGGTCGACGGAGATACGTTCACTCAGTACGCCGGACTCGGGATGCTCCCCTCCTACACGATCGAGCCGGGCGGCGGTCCGCAGGAGCTGAAGGTGACCGACCACCCGGAGGACCACATGCACCGGGCCATCGCGGGGGCGCTCGGTCTGGACTCGATCCGGGTGCTGACCGCGACGCAGGACGTGCACTCGGCGGAGCGCGAGCAGTGGGACGACGGGTGCAACGTGCTGGCCGTGGAGCCGGGGGTGGTGGTCGCCTACGAGCGGAACGTGACGACCAACACGCACCTGCGCAAGATGGGCATCGAGGTGATCGAGATCCCGGGCAGCGAGCTGGGCCGGGGCCGGGGCGGTCCGCGCTGCATGAGCTGTCCCGTCGAGCGGGACGCGGTCTGAGGCGGCCGGGCGGGGGCCGGGCCGGCGGGAAGTTCCAGGCCCCGCTCCGTATATCGATACGGAGCATCGTATAGACTTCCAGCATCCCCTGTCACCGTGACGCTGGAGCGACCCCATGACCACCGACCTCGCCGGCCGTAGTTTTCTCAAGGAGCTGGACTTCACGGCCGCCGAGTTCCGCGGTCTGATCGAACTCGCCGCCGACCTGAAAGCGGCCAAGAAGGCCGGGGTCGAGCAGCACCACCTCCAGGGCAGGAACATCGCGCTGATCTTCGAGAAGACCTCGACGCGGACCCGCTGCGCCTTCGAGGTGGCCGCCGCGGACCAGGGTGCGCACACCACGTACCTGGACCCGGCCGGCTCCCAGATGGGACACAAGGAGTCGGTCAAGGACACCGCCCGGGTGCTCGGCCGGATGTTCGACGGGATCGAGTACCGGGGTGACAGTCAGCAGGCGGTCGAGGAGCTCGCCGCCCACTCGGGTGTCCCCGTCTTCAACGGCCTCACCGACGACTGGCACCCGACCCAGATGCTGGCCGATCTGCTCACCATGACCGAGCACACCGCCAAGCCGCTGAAGCGGATCGCCTTCGCCTACCTCGGCGACGCCCGCTTCAACATGGGCAACTCCTACCTCGTGACCGGTGCGCTGCTGGGCATGGACGTGCGGATCGTCGCGCCCCGGTCCTACTGGCCCGCCGAGTCGGTGGTGACCGCGGCGCGCAAGCTCGCGGCGGAGAGCGGCGCCCGGCTCACCCTGACCGACGAGGTCGCCGAGGGCGTCGCCGGCGCGGACTTCGTCGTGACCGACGTCTGGGTGTCCATGGGGGAGCCCAAGGAGGTCTGGGACGAGCGGATCCAGGCCCTGTCCCCGTACGCGGTGACCATGGACGTGCTGCGCGCCACCGGGAACCCGGACGTGAAGTTCATGCACTGCCTGCCGGCCTTCCACGACCTCGGCACCAAGGTGGCCCGGGAGATCCATGAGCGGCACGGGCTCGACTCCCTCGAGGTGACGGACGAGGTGTTCGAGTCGGAGCACTCCATCGTCTTCGACGAGGCCGAGAACCGGCTGCACACCATCAAGGCCGTGCTCGTCGCCACCCTCGGCCGGCCCGGCCGGTCCGCCCGAGGTGACGCATAGTCATACGTCGGCTGGTGCGCCGCTCACGCGCCGGGCCAGGCGCCCCGTTCCGGGTGGGGGGCGGGACGGGGTGACTCCGGCTTTCAGTGCCACGAAGGCGCCTTCCCGTTCCGCACGGCGCGCCGGCATGTCGGCGGCGGGCCATCCCCGATGTGTCGCGCTTCTGTGACGGCAGTCACGATCTGGTGATACCGTCGGTGAGGTGAGCCCCTTCCTCGGTTCCACACCAGCGACCGAACGGTGGCACCACCTCCGGGTCACCCGGCAGGACGGCGTCGCCACCGTCACCTTCGACCGCCCCGAAAAGCTGAACGCGCTCACCTTCGGCGCCTACGCCGACCTGCGCGATCTGCTGGGTGAACTGTCCCGTGAGCGCTCCGTACGCGCCCTCGTGCTCGGCGGCGAGGGGCGCGGCTTCTGCTCCGGCGGGGACGTGGACGAGATCATCGGCGCCACCCTCGCCATGGACACCTCCCAGCTGCTCGACTTCAACCGGATGACCGGCCAGGTGGTCCGCGCCATCCGCGAATCCCCCTTCCCGGTGATCGCCGCCGTCCACGGGGTGGCCGCCGGAGCCGGAGCGGTCCTCGCACTCGCCGCCGACTTCCGGATCGCCGACCCCACCGCCCGCTTCGCCTTCCTCTTCACCCGCGTCGGCCTGTCCGGCGGCGACATGGGCGCGGCCTACCTGCTGCCCCGGGTCGTCGGCCTCGGCCACGCCACCCGCCTGCTGATGCTCGGAGAGCCCGTACACGCGGCCGAGGCCGAGCGGATCGGCCTGCTCAGCGAGCTCACCGAGGAGGGCAAGGCCCACGTACGGGCCGCCGAACTCGCCGCGCGCCTGGCCGCGGGCCCCGCCCTCGCCCACGCGCAGACCAAGGCGCTGCTCACCGCCGAGCTCGACATGCCCCTGGCGGCGTCCGTGGAACTGGACGCCAACACCCAGGCCCTGCTGATGCACGGCCAGGACTACGCGGAGTTCCACGCGGCCTTCACCGGGAAGCGGCCGCCGGAGTGGAAGGGCAGGTAGCCACATGACTCCTGGTGCCATGCGGGTCGCTGTCGTCGGCGGGGGACCGGGAGGGCTCTACGCCGCCGCGCTGCTGGCCCGCCAGGGCCACACGGTGGACGTCTGGGAGCGCAACGCCCCGGACGACACCTTCGGCTTCGGCGTGGTGCTCTCCGACGAGACCCTCGGGGGCATCGAGCGGGCCGACACCGTCGTCCACACGGCCCTCAGCGCGGAGTTCGTGCGCTGGGACGACGTGGACATCGTGCACCGCGGCCGGCTGCTGACCTCCGGCGGCCACGGGTTCGCGGCCATCGGGCGGCGCCGCCTGCTGGAGATCCTGCACGAGCGCTGCGCCGGCCTCGGCGTCCGCCTCCGCTTCCGCTCCGAGGCCCCGCCCGTGACCGAACTCGCCGCCGCATACGACCTGGTGGTCGCGGCCGACGGGGTGCACAGCGCGATCCGGGAGGCCGGCGCCGCCCACTACGGGCCGACACTGACCGGCGGACGCTGCCGCTACATCTGGCTCGCCGCCGACTTCCCCTTCGACGCCTTCCGCTTCGAGATCGCGGAGACCGAGCACGGGGTCATGCAGCTGCACGCCTACCCCTACTCGGCCGACGCCTCCACGGTGATCGTGGAGATGCGCGACGAGGTGTGGCGGGCGGCCGGCTTCGACCTGTGCGACGAGGACGAGTCGGCGGCCCGCTGCGCCAAGATCTTCAGCGAGGCCCTGCGCGGGCGCCCGCTGCACGGCAACCGCTCCACCTGGACGCGGTTCCGCACCGTCGTCAACGAACGCTGGTCGCACGACAACGTGGTCCTGCTCGGCGACGCGGCGCACACCGCCCACTTCTCCATCGGGTCCGGCACCAAACTGGCAGTGGAGGACGCGCTCGCGCTCGCCGAAGCGGTGGGCGCCGCGCCGGGCGACGTCCCGGCCGCCCTCTCCGCGTACGAGGCGGCACGCCGCCCGGCGGTCGCCAGCACCCAGCGGGCCGCGGCCGCGAGCCGGCAGTGGTTCGAGGAGATCGCCGGATACGTCGACCAGCCCGCCCGGCAGTTCGCCTTCAACCTCCTCACCCGCAGCCGCCGGGTCACACACGACAACCTGCGGCTGCGCGACGCACGGTTCACGCGGGCGGTGGAAAAGGACTTCGGCTGCCCGGACGGCACCCCCGCGATGTTCACACCCTTCACCCTGCGGGGCCTGACCCTGCGCAACCGGGTCGTCGTCTCACCGATGGACATGTACTCGGCCCAGGAGGGCGTGCCGGGCGACTTCCACCTCGTGCACCTGGGAGCGCGGGCCCTCGGCGGGCCCGGCCTGGTGATGACCGAGATGGTCTGCGTATCCGCCGAGGGCCGGATCACCCCCGGCTGCACCGGCCTCTACACCCAGGAGCACACGGCCGCCTGGAAGCGGATCGTCGACTTCGTCCACACGTCGGCGCCCGGCACCGCCCTCGGCGTCCAGCTCGGGCACGCGGGCCGCAAGGGCTCGACCCGGGTGATGTGGGAGGGCATGGACGACCCCCTGCCCGAGGGCAACTGGCCGCTGGTGGCCGCCTCCGCGCTGCCCTACCGGCCCGGCGTCTCGGCGCTCCCGCGCGCCCTCGGACGCGGTGACCTGACGGCGCTGCGCTCCGAGTTCGCGGCCGCCGCCGTCCGCGCCGCCGACGCGGGATTCGACCTGCTCGAACTGCACTGCGCCCACGGCTATCTGCTCTCCGGGTTCCTGTCCCCGCTGACCAACCACCGTGACGACGAGTACGGCGGATCCCTGGAGAACCGGCTCCGTTTCCCGCTGGAGGTCTTCGACGCGGTCCGCGCGGTATGGCCCGAGGACCGCCCGATGACGGTCCGTCTCTCGGCCACCGACTGGGCACCAGGAGGCACCTCTCCCGAGGACGCGGTGCGGATCGCGGCCGCCTTCGCGGGCCGGGGCGCCGACGCCATCGACGTCTCGACGGGCCAGGTGGTCGCGGACGAGGCCCCCGAGTACGGGCGCTCGTACCAGACCCCGTACGCCGACCGGATCCGGGGCGCGCTCGGCGTCCCCGTCATCGCGGTCGGTGCCATCTCCTCGTGGGACGACGTGAACTCCCTGCTGCTGGCCGGCCGCGCCGACCTCTGCGCCCTCGGCCGCCCCCACCTCTACGACCCCCACTGGACCCTGCACGCGGCGGCCGAACAGTCCTACGAAGGCCCGGGCGCACCCTGGCCGGCCCCGTACCGCGCGGGCAGCCGCACCCCGCCGACCGGCCGCGTTTAGCAGGGCCCCCGGGACAGCCGTCGAGGGTGCCGGGACGTTCCCCGGCCGGTCACGGTCGCGCGAAGCGCTCTCCGTCGTCGCGCAGCCGCTCGTGCAGTTCGGCGAAGACGGCCGCCGCCCGGTCGCCGGGCCAGTCCGCCGGGAGCAGTTCCCGCGGCAGGCCCGGGTCGGCGTACGGCAGCCGGCGCCAGGAGTCCAGCGCGAGGAGGTAGCCCCGGTAGGCCTCCTCCGGGGTCGGCTCCGTACCCGACCGGAGGGCGCGCAGGACGGGTTCGTGCAGATCCAGGAATTCCTCGTGCTGCTTGGCCAGGGCCGCCAGGTCCCACCAGCGGGCTACCGCCTCGGCGGTCGGCGCGAAACCCAGGTGGGCGCCGCGGAACAGTTCCACGTACGGGGTCAGGTGCAGCCGGTCGAGGGTGTGCGCGGTCTCCTCGGCCAGCCGGGCCGGGGCGATCCACACGCCCGGCGCCACCGCCCCGAAACCGAGCCGGGCCAGCCGCGAGCGCAGCAGGTGCCGCTTGTTCCGCTCCTGCTCCGGGACCGAGAACACCGCCACCAGCCACTCGTCCGACAGCGGCGGGCTGCCGTAGATCCGGCGGTCGCCGTCGTCCAGCAGCTGCCGGGCCTCCTCGGAGAGCCCGTACGCCGCAGAGCCGTCCGCCGTGCGCTCGGGCAGCAGGAAGCCGCGCCGCTTCAGCCGGGACACCGACGAGCGGACGGACGGGGCGTCCACGCCCGCCGCGCCCAGCAGGCGGATCAGCGCGGCCACCGGGACCGGGCCCTCGAAGGCCCGCCCGTAGGCTCCGTAGAACGTGACGATCAGGGATCGCGGAGTGTGCTGCTCGACCACGGGTTCACTCTAGATCCTGGGGGGCGGATCAGGTCGGGCATCCGGATCGCGCAGCCGGAAGCGCTGCAGTTTGCCGGTCGCGGTTCGGGGGAGGGCGGGGAGGAAGACGAAGGAGCGCGGGCACTTGTGAGGGGCCAGTTCCGCCCGCATGAAGGTGCGCAGGACCTCCTCCGTCAGCACCGCGCCGTCGCGTGCCACGATGTACGCCACCACGGTCTGCCCGCGTCGCTCGTCCGGGAGGCCCACCACCGCCGCCTCCACCACGTCCGGGTTGCGCAGCAGGGCCTCCTCCACCTCGGGGCCCGCGATGTTGTAGCCCGCCGAGACGATCATGTCGTCGGCCCGGGCGACGTAGCGGAAGTAGCCGTCCGGATCGCGGACGTAGGTGTCACCGGTCAGGTTCCACCCGTCCCGTACGTACTCCCCCTGCCGGGGATCGGCCAGGTAGCGGCAGCCCACCGGGCCGCGCACGGCCAGCAGTCCCGGCTCGTAGTCCGGGACCGGGCGGCCGGCCCGGTCCACCACCCGGGCCTCCCAGCCCGGGACCACCCGGCCCGTCGTACCGGGCCGGATGTCCTCGTCGGCGGCGGAGATGAAGATGTGCAGCAGCTCGGTCGCCCCGATGCCGTTGATGATGCGCAGGCCGGTGCGCTCGTACCAGGCCTGCCAGGTGGCGGCGGGCAGGTTCTCCCCGGCCGAGACACAGCGGCGCAGCGCCGACAGGTCGTACATGCCGACGTCGTACGGGCCCAGCGCGTCCAGCATCGTCCGGTAGGCGGTGGGCGCGGTGAACAGCACCGTCACCCGGTGCTCCGCGAGGGCGGGCAGCAGCCGGCGCGGCACCGCCTCCTCCAGCAGCAGCGTCGAGGCTCCGGCGCGCAGCGGGAAGACGACCAGCCCGCCGAGGCCGAAGGTGAAGCCGAGCGGCGGGCTGCCCGCGAAGACGTCGTCCGGGCGGGGCCGCAGCACGCTGCGGGAGAAGGTGTCGGCGACCGCGAGCAGGTCCCGGTGGAAGTGCATGCAGCCCTTGGGCCGTCCGGTGGTCCCGGAGGTGAAGGCGATCAGGGCGACGTCGTCCGCGGAGGTCGGGGCGGCCGGGAACGGGTGGGGATGTCTTTCGGCCAGCCGCAGCAGATCGTCCGGGGCGGTGCCCCCGTACACGGTGATCCGAAGCCCCGGCACCTCCGCCTTGACCAGGTCGTCCAGCACGTCCGCGTGGCACAGGGCGTGCCCGACCCGGGCCATCGCGCACACCGTGGCCAGCTCCTGCGCGCGCTGCTGGGGCAGTACGGTGACGGCCACCGCGCCCGCCTTCATCACCGCGAGCCAGCACGCCGCGAGCCAGGGGCCGGTGGGCCCGCGCAGGAGCACCCGGTTGCCGGGCACCACGCCGAGGTCGGCGGTGAGCGTGTGGGCCAGGCGGTCCACTCGTTCCCGCAGACCGCCGTACGTCCACACCTCGCCCGCGGAGCTGCGGAAGGCCGGGCGGTCGGCGCCCGCCGGACCGAACCGGGCGATGGTGGCGTCGAGCAGCTCGGCCCCGCAGTTCAGGCGGTCCGGATAGGCCAGTTCGGGCAGATCGAAGAGAAGCTCCGGCCAGGTGTCCGCGGGCGGCAGATGGTCACGGGCGAAGGTGTCGGTGTGAGCGGAAGGCTTGAGGTCCAAGGCGGTTCGGCCCCCTTGCGGCGGTCCGGGGTGGGGTGGAGCCGGCCGTGCGGTGGTTCCTCCGGCCACGGCCGGAAGGTCCTCCGAGGAGCGTATCGTGATGGTGACGGCAGTCAACAGGACGCGATAGATGCGGGGATGTTCGGATGACCGGATTCGCGCTCGGGGTGGACCAGGAGGAGTGGTGCGGGCAGCTGCGCGCACTGGCGGCGGAGCGGCTGCGGCCACTGGCCGAGAAGGGGGAACCAGGGCGGGTCAACCGGCCGCTGCTGGCGGCGCTGGGGGAGCTGGGCCTGCTGGAGCGGGTGTTCGCCTCGGGCGCGCTGGAACTGTGCCTGCTGCGCGAATCCCTCGCCTACGGGTGCACGGAGGCCGAGACGGCGCTCGCCCTGCAGGGACTCGGGGCGTACCCGGTCCTGCGGGCGGGGAACGAGGAGCAGCGGGAACGCTGGCTGCCGGGGGTGCGTGCCGGGCGGGCGGTGGCCGCCTTCGCGCTGAGCGAGCCGGGAGCGGGCTCGGACGCGGCGGCACTGGCCCTGGCGGCGACGCCGGACACCGGCGCGGGCGGGAGCGGCGGCGGCTGGCGGCTCAGCGGTGAGAAGTGCTGGATCTCCAACGCCCCCGAGGCGGACTTCTACACCGTGTTCGCCCGAACGGGCGAGGGGCCGGGGGCGAAGGGGGTCTCGGCCTTCCTGGTCCCGGCCGACCGCCCCGGACTCTCCGGCGCATCCCTGGACATGCTCTCCCCGCACCCCATCGGCTCCCTCACCTTCGACGGGGTGCCGGTCGGCCCGCGGGACCTGCTCGGCGAACCCGGCCGGGGGTTCCGCGTCGCGATGGACACCCTGAACCTCTTCCGGCCGAGCGTCGGTGCCTTCGCGGTGGGCATGGCCCGGGCCGCGCTGGACGCGACGCTCGCGTACACGTCGGACCGGACCGCCTTCGGCGGAACACTGAGCGACCTCCAGGCGGTGGCGCACCGGGTGGCCGAGATGGCCACCCGCACGGAGGCGGCCCGGCTGCTGGTGTACGCGGCGGCCGGGGCCTACGACCGCGGGGCGGGGGACGTCCCGCGCCGGGCGGCGATGGCGAAGCTGCTGGCCACGGAGACGGCCCAGTACGTGGTAGACCACGCGGTCCAACTGCACGGTGCGGTCGCCCTCCAGCGCGGCCACCTGCTCGAACACCTCTACCGGGAGGTACGGGCACCGCGGATCTACGAGGGGGCGAGCGAGGTGCAGCGCACGATCATCGCGAAGGAGCTGTACGCGGGGGTGGCGGCGCGATGAGCCTGGACCGGATCAACCCGGCGGAGCTGTCGCCGGCGACGGGCTTCTCGCACGCGGTCGCGGCGACCGGCACCCGGCTGGTGTTCCTGGCGGGCCAGACCGCCCTGGACAGCGCGGGCGAGGTGGTGGGCGAGAGCCTGCCGGAGCAGTTCGGGATCGCCCTCGGCAACCTCCTGGCGGCCCTCGCGGCGGCGGGCGGCGCCCCGGCGGACCTGGCCCGGGTGACGGTGTACGCGGTGGACGTGGCGGCGTACCGGACCCACGCGGCCGAACTGGGCCGCATCTGGCGGCGGTCGGCGGGCCGCGACTACCCGGCGATGGCCGTCATCGGCGTGGTCCGCCTCTGGGACGACCGGGCCCTGGTGGAACTCGACGGCGTCGCGGTCCTCCCGTAGGCCGCCTCTTCCGGATCTTGCCTGACCCGCGCCGCCCGGCACCGCACCTCGCCGCGTTGTCGAGGCACCCACGAAAGTGACGGGCCGGCGGTGGCCCGGCCGTCCCGTTGCCGGTGCGGCGGGACGGCCGGGGCCCGAGTGTCCCCGCCCGGACGCGACCTAACTCCGTGCGCGGATACGGCGGTACTCGTCCGTCCGGACGCCGCCCACGCCCCAGTCCTCCCGTTCCACCTCGTCGATGAGGACGAAGGTGGTGGCCGGGTCCTTGTCCAGGACCTGGACCAGAAGGTCGGTCACACCGGCGATGATCTCGGCCTTCTGGGCAGCGGTGGCGCCTTCACGGGTGATCTTGACGTTGACGTACGGCATGGTGGTGGATGTCCTTCCGGTGGGGCGGGGAAGTGGGGCGTCGGCTCAGGCACGACCGGTGACGTGGCCGCCGTCCACACGCAGGGCGTGGCCGGTGACGAAGGTGGCGCCCGCGAGGTAGAGCACCGCCTCGGAGATTTCCGCGACCTCGCCGACCCTGTTCAGCAGGGCGAGCCCGCCGAAGGAGTCCACGTCGGACCCCGCGTGCAGCGGGGTGCGGATGATGCCGGGGGACACGAGGTTCACGCGGATCCCGTCGGCGGCGAGTTCGGCGGCCAGGCTGGTCGTCAGCGCGTGCACCCCCGCCTTGCTGACCACCGGCGCGGAGGACGGGAAGCCCGCCAGCGCGTGGTCCACCAGGACGGTGCCGATGTTGACGATGCTGCCGCCCCGGCCCTGGGCGCGCAGCGCCCGTACCACGGCCTGGGTGGTGAGGTAGGTGCCCTTGAGGTTGCCGGTCAGGAAGCCGTCGAGTTCTTCCTCGGTGACCTCGGTGAAGGGCTTGGGGGCGAACGTGCCCGCGTTGTTGACCAGGACGTCGATGCGGCCGAAACGGTCGAGGGCGGTACGCACGAGGGCCTCGCCCGTCGTCGGCTCGGCGATGGCGCCCGCGACCCACGCGGTTCGCCCGGGCTGACCGAGGCCGGCCGCGGCCTTGGCGAGGCGGTCGGCGTCCCGGCCGTTCAGGACGACATTGGCGCCGCTCGCAAGGAAGGCGCGGGCGATGTCCAGGCCGATGCCGCTGGAGGAGCCGGTGACCAGAGCAGTGGTGGTGGTGTCGTTGATGTCCGTGCGCGTGTCGGTCATGGCGCTGTGCCTCTCGTCGGTGTCGCCGGTCGGGATCCCGACCGGCTGACACCACGAACCTAGGAGCACCCAACTCATAACACCACGACGAAGATTGGAGCGTGTGATAATCCCTCGTTATGGATGTGGATCTGCGTGACCTGGAGCTCCTGGCCGCTACTGCCGAGGCCGGCTCGCTGACCGCCGCCGCCGAGCGGCTCTACGTCAGCCAGCCCGCCCTCAGCCAGCGGCTCACCCGGCTGGAGGCCCGCCTGGGCATGGCCCTCTTCGACCGCAAGGGCCGCCGCCTGGTCCCCAACGCCGCGGGCCGCCGACTGCTGGTCGCGGCCCGCCACGTCCTCGGCGAACTGGACTCGGCGGCCCGCGACCTGCGCGAGCTCCGTGACGGGCGGGACAGGCGGGTCCGCTTCACCGCGCAGTGCAGTACGACCTTCCCGTGGCTGCCGCCCGTGCTCCGCGCCTTCCGCGAGCGCGCGCCGGACATCGACGTGCGCATCGAGACCGTTGCCGACGACGCGCCGATCCCGGCACTGCTCGCCGACCTCGTCGACGTCGCGCTGGTCACCAAGCCGGACCTGCAGATGGACCGGGTGTCGCTGACCAGGCTGTTCGAGGACGAGATGGTGGCGGTGGTGCCCGCCGGCCATCCGTGGGCCACGCGCGCGCACCTGACCGCCCGTGACTTCGACGGCGCCGACCTCGTCCTCTACGACTTCTACGACCAGAAGCGGATCCCGTCGATGCCGCTGCCGATCCCTGTGGGGGCCCGGCCGGCCCGGATCACCACCATGCCGGTGGTGACCGATCTGGTGATCGAGATGGTGGCCGGCGGCCAGGGCGTGACCGTGCTGCCCAACTGGGTGGCCGCCCCCTACGCGGCCTCGCACGGCCTCGCCCTCGTCGGCATCGGCGCGCGGCCACTGACCCGTACCTGGTTCTGTGCCACCCGCACCGGACCGCGCCCACCCCACCTGGAGGCCTTCGTCGAGGAGCTGACCGCCCGGCTCACCACCCCGCACAGCGTTTAGGGGCTGTCCAGGAGCCGGCCCATCCACTCCTCGATCCCGGCCACCGTGCGCGGCAGCGCGCCCGACATCAGGCGGGCGCCGTTCGCCGTGATGACCAGATCGTCCTCGATGCGGACGCCGATGCCCCGCAGCTCCGCCGGGAGGGTCTCGTCGTCGGGCTGGAGGTAGAGGCCCGGCTCCACGGTCAGGACCTGCCCCTCCTCCAGAACGCCGTCCAGGTAGGCCTCGGCCCGCGCCTTCGCGCAGTCGTGCACGTCCAGCCCCAGCATGTGGCCGCTGCTGCACAGCGTGTACCGCCGGTGCAGGTCGCCCTCCGCGTCCTTCAGGACGCCCCAGTCCGCGAGGCCCTCCGCGATCACCCGCATCCCGGCCCGGTGGAAGTCCCCGAAGCTCGCCCCCGGGCGCAGCGCCGCGATGCCCGCGTCCTGGGCCGCCAGGACCAGCTCGTACACCTGGCGCTGGACGGGGGAGAAGCGGCCCGACAGCGGCAGGGTGCGGGTGATGTCCGCCGTGTAGAGGGTGTCCGTCTCCACACCCGCGTCCAGCAGCAGCAGCTCCTCCCCGTTCAGCCGGCCGTCGTTGCGGATCCAGTGCAGGGTGCAGGCGTGGGCCCCGGACGCCGCGATCGTCTCGTAGCCGGTGCCGTTGCCCTCGGCCCGCGCGCGCAGACCGAACACCCCCTCGATCCAGCGTTCCCCGCGCGGATGCGCCAGCGCGCGCGGCAGGGCCCGTACGACGTCCTCGAAACCCGCCGTCGTGTGGTCGACGGCCAGCTGGAGCTGAGCCACCTCCCACGCGTCCTTCACCAGGCGCAACTCCGAGAGGGCGGACGCGAGTCCGGAGTCGGAGGCCGTGTTGCGGCCCGCGGCCGAACCGAGCCGGTCCAGGTGCGCGCAGCGGATGCCGGTGAGGCGCTCGGCCTCCGCGAGGTCGGGCCGGCGGCCCACCCAGAACTCCCCGTACCGGCGGTCCCGGTAGAACTCCCCGTCGCCGCCCGCGCGCGGCGAGCGCGGCCGCAGGTACAGCACGGCCTCATGGGCGTGCGGACCCGACGGCTCCATGACCAGGACGTGGCCCGCCTGGTCCTCGCCGGTGAGGCCGGTCAGCCAGGCGTACGCGCTGTGCGGCCGGAAGCGGTGGTCGCAGTCGTTGGAACGGACCTTCAGCTCCCCTGCCGGGACGATCAGCCGCTCGCCGGGGAAGCGGGCCGAGAGTCGTGCCCGGCGGGCCGGGGTGACGTCGCGGCCGGGGATGCGGGCGGAGTCGGGCAGCGGGCTCGCAGCCCAGTTCCCCGCCATGAACCGGGACAACTCCGGCGACACCGGGCGGTCGTGACTGCCCGTGTTGAGGCGGGCGGGAGCGTGGGCGGAGGCGTCGGCGGGGGCGTCGGTCACGAGGACTCCCTCAAGAAGTTGTGAACTGGGGGGCGCACAGGGGTTGTCAGTGCAATTTCACATTACTATGTTACAGCTCACATCGCGGCACGTTAACCCCCGTCAAACGCCGTGTGACGCAGGGCAGTTCACGCACGACCCCCCACCTCTCCCTCTCCCATCAGGAGTTCTCGGTGCTCAAGCACAGAGCTGTGCGCTCTTCCCTTCTCGCCTCCGCCGTGGCCGTGACCCTCCTCGCCGCCGCGGGACAGGCGACGACACAGGCCGCCGGGTCCACGGCACCGGCCACCTTCACCGGCGCACAGGCCGCCCCGGCCGCCCCCGGACCCACGGGGAACCCGTTCGACGAGGTCGACCGCCTGGCCCATCCGAAGGACAACACTCCGGCGCCGGCCCCGGCCCCCGGCGGCCAGAACATCACCGGGCAGGTCCCGGGTGCCGCGACGGCCTCCGCACCCTCCGACGACCTGCAGAAGCGCGGCAGGACGCTCAAGGCCGTTCCCACCGCGAAGAGCGTCGCCGGGGGCGTCCCCTGCACCCTCGACGGGATCACCGGACTCAGCCCCGAGCAGTTCGCCGACTTCCTCGCCGACCAGGCCGTCCTCGCCGACGGCTGTCTGCGCGGCCTCATCTGGACCTGGGACGCCCGCCTGACCCCGGTCATGTCGGACGCGCACGTGCAGGCCGTCTCCCGCCGGATATCCGGCCTGGCCGCCGCCCACGACGGCCGTAACTCCTCCCACCTGGAGGAGATGTTCACGTACCTGCACGCGGTCGCCTACCACGACTACTCACGCCCCGAGATCGACGTCACCGACGCCCCCACCGTCGATGCCATGCGCCGCGCCATCGCCGACTTCGGCGCCGCCGCCCACACCTTCGACGTGACGCCCTCCAACGCCCGCACCCTGCGCGAGGCCCTCTACGCCGGCAGCGCGCCCGGCCTGCGCCAGCACCAGCTCGGCCTCATCAAGAAGGTCCTGGCCACGATGGACCCGGCCCACCCGGCCACCCACCTCGACGCCGGCTGGGGCGGCGCCGCGCTGTCCGCGCTGTCCGTCTCCTACCTGGGCGTCTACCCGGGCAACCAGGACGCGGCGTTCCACTCCGCCGTGGCCGCGGACCCCTCCTACCGCGACACCTTCAAGGCCTTCGCCACCTACACGCACCTCAAGGGCACCGGCAACGCCTGGGTGGTGCGCGACGCGCTGAGCGAGTACGCCCGCTTCGGCCAGATCGAGGGTCTGCGGGAGCGGGTCGTCGCCGACCTCGGCGCGATGCTCGGCCCGGTCCGGGCCGCCTTCGGCGACGGCAGCGAGCCGTGGGCCAAGGTCGTCTCCTGGCTCAACGTCTACGAGGCCTGCAAGCCCTACGGAGTGTGCAAGGAGGACATCGAGAAGCAGCTCTTCCCCTACACCTACTCCTACGACAACGGCGCCATCAAGGTCCGCACCGCCCTGGACCGGGCGACGGTCGACCAGCTCTACTACGCGAGCAAGCAGGTCAAGGCCCAGTACCACCGTGTGCTCGGCACCGACCAGCCGCTCGCGGGCGACCCCAACTCCGCGCTGAACATCGTGCTCTACGCCTCCCGCGCCGACTACGTGAACTACCACCCGATCCTGACCGGCTACGACACCAACAACGGCGGCATCTACATCGAGAACGGCGCCACCTTCTACACCTATCAGCGGCGCGTCCCGCAGGACTCCTCCCTCACCCTCGAGGAGCTCTTCCGCCACGAGTACACGCACTACCTCAACGGCCGCTTCGCGGTGCCCGGCTTCTTCGGCGAGGGCGAGTGGTACGAGGGTGACCGGACGACCGCCATGGACGAGGGCACGGCCGAGTTCTTCGACGGCGCCACCCGCGACAACGGCATCGCCGTCCGCAAGTCCCTGGTCAAGAGCATCATCAGCGACACGGCCGGCGGCGGCCCGCGCATGAGCGTCGAACAGCTGCTGAACGCCACCTACGACGGCGACGGCTTCCGCTTCTACAGCTACGCGGGCACCTTCTTCGAGTTCCTGTGGACCGAGAAGCCCACGCTGCTGCGCGAGATGTACACGCACCTGCGGAACAACGACGTGGCGGCGTACGACGCCTGGCGCCACCGGATGGGCGCGGACACCTACCTCCAGCGCGACTACGACCGCTTCCTGGACGCGCAGATCGCCAAGGTCGACCAGCTCTTCGTGCCGAACACCTCCTTCACCCCGAACGACCGGCTGCGCGACTCGGCGGCGGCCTCCGTGAAGTCGTCCTTCGCCACGGCCACGCAGAACACCCCGGACTGCACGGAGAACGGCGACCCCGGCAAGCGCCGCTTCACCTGCACCGGCCGGATCACCGCGAACCTGAAGAACTGGCGCAGCGGCGACCAGGTCTTCAAGGACATGTCGGAGACGGTCGACTACTTCATCCTCGACCGGGCGGGCGCGGCCTCCAACAACCTCGCCGACATGAACTGCTCCTTCGGTCCGGTGGAGATCTGGACCAACAAGGTCGCGGGCACCTCCGCTTACAGCTGTGAGGGTCCCCTCCGCGGCTGACCGGCACCCGGCCCGGCGCCGCCACCGGGCCGCCCCCGGCCCGGCGCCGGCCCGGTCCCGCATCCGAGGGGGTGCGGGACTGGGCCGGGCATCTGGGCAGCCCCTAAAGAATGTGACATATTACTGCCGTGCTCAAGAGACACTCCCTGGACGCCGTGATCATCGGCGCCGGCGTCGTCGGGGCGGCCTGCGCCTCCTACGCGGCCCGCGCCGGACTCTCCGTGGCCGTGGTCGACCGGGGCCCCGTGGCGGGCGGCACCACCGGTGCCGGCGAGGGCAACCTGCTCGTCTCCGACAAGGAGGCCGGCCCCGAACTCGACCTCGCCCTGCTGTCCACCCGCCTGTGGGTCGAACTCGCCGCGGTCCTCCCGCGGGAGATCGAGTACGAGCCCAAGGGCGGACTCGTCGTCGCTCCCGACGAGACGACCCTGAAGGCCCTGCGGCACTTCGCGCAGGGCCAGCGCGCGGCCGGCGTCGACGCCGTCGAGGTGGCCGCGGACGCCCTGCACGACCTGGAGCCGCACCTGGCCCCCGGCCCGGCGGGCGGCTTCCACTACCCGCAGGACGCCCAGGTCCAGCCGGCCCAGGCGGCCGCCCGGCTGCTGGCCGCCTCGGGTGCCCAGGTGTACCTGGGTGAGGAGGTGACGGAGATCCTGCTGGACCGGGGCGCCGTACGCGGCGTGCGCACGCCGCGCCGCGAACTCCTGGCCCCCGCCGTGGTGAACGCGGCCGGCACCTGGGGCGGCCACATCGCCTCGCTGGCCGGCGTCACCCTGCCCGTCCTCCCGCGCCGAGGCTTCGTCCTGGTGACCGAGCCCCTGCCGAGGGTCGTCCGGCACAAGGTCTACGCCGCCGACTACATCGCGGATGTCGCCAGCGGCTCCGCCGCCCTGCAGTCCTCGGCGGTGGTCGAGGGCACCCCGTCCGGCCCGGTCCTGATCGGCGCCACCCGGGAGCGGGTCGGCTTCGACCGCACCCTCTCGACGGAGGCCCTGCGCCGCCTGGCCGCCCAGGCCGCGGCACTGTTCCCCGTGCTGGCCGACGTCCGGGTGATGCGCGCCTACCACGGCTTCCGCCCCTACCTGCCCGACCACCTCCCGGCGATCGGCCCGGACCCCCGGCGCCCCGGGCTGCTGCACGCCTGCGGCCACGAGGGCGCGGGCATCGGCCTGGCACCCGCCACCGGAGCGCTGATCGCCGCCGCCCTGACGGGGGCCGAACCGCCGCTCTCCCCGCACCCGTTCCGCCCGGAGCGCTTCGCCGCCGGCCCGGCCGCCGCCGATACCCCTGAGGAGCAGCCCTGATGCGCAGCCCCCGCTCGCTGGTCGGCGGTACGCCGGCGGCCGCGTACGAGATCACCTTCGACGGCCGGGAACTGCCCGCCCTGCCCGGCCGGAGCATCGCCGCCGTGCTCTGGGCCGCGGGCATCCTCGCCTGGCGGACCACCCGGGAGGGCGGCGCCCCGCGCGGCGCGTTCTGCGGGATCGGCAGTTGTTACGACTGCCTCGTCACGGTCAACGGCCGCCCGAACCAGCGCGCCTGCCTGGTCCCGGCCCGGCCGGGGGACTCCGTCACCACCCAGGAGGGAACCGGCCATGCCGACCTCGCCGTCTGAACCCGCCGCCACTGCCGGTGCCGCCGCCGGTCTCGTCGACCTGGCCGTCGTCGGGGCCGGCCCGGCGGGCCTCGCCGCCGCCGTCACGGCCGCCCGCCTCGGGCTGCGGGTCATCCTGCTCGACGCGGGCGACCGGCCCGGCGGGCAGTTCTACCGCCATCCCGCACCGGGGCTGGGCGCGGCCCGCCCCGAGGCGCTCCACCACGGCTGGCCGGAGTTCGCGACGCGCGAAGCCGCCCTGCGTGCCCACGCCTCGGCGGGCCGCATCACCTACCTCCCGCTGCACCACGTGTGGGCGGTCGCTCCGGGCGAGGCGGCCGGTGCGCCCGACGGGTACCCGGCGCCCGATCGGGCACCGGCCACCGCGCCCGCCACCGAGTGGACCCTGCACGCCGTCGCCGGGCACGCTTCCGGAGAGGAAGCCACCGCCGTCAGAGCGCGGGCCGTGCTCATCGCCACCGGGGCCTACGAGCGGCAACTGCCCTTCCCCGGCTGGACCCTGCCCGGGGTCGTGGGGGCCGGCGGGGCGCAGGCCATGCTCAAGAGCGGGCTGGTCCTGCCGGGCAAGCGGGTCGTCGTCGCCGGGAGCGGGCCGCTGCTGCTCGCCGTGGCCGGGTCGCTCGCCGCCGCCGGAGCCATCGTGCCCACCGTGGTGGAGGCCGCCGCCTACACCGCGTACGCGGGGCAGGTCCCGGCCCTGCTGCGCAACCCGGGCAAGCTCGTCGAGGCGGCCGGCTACGGCGGGGGGCTGGCCCGCCACCACGTCCGGCTGCTCACCCGGCACGCCGTCACCGAGGCGCACGGCACCGACCGGGTCGAGGCCGTCACCGTGGCCCGGCTCGACCGGAACTGGCGACCGCTGCCCGGCACCGCCCGCCGGATCCCCTGCGACGCCCTCGCCGTCGGCCACGGGCTGGTGCCCCAGCTGGAACTCGCCACCGGCCTCGGCTGCGCCACCCGGCGGAGCGCCGACGGCACCGTCGCCCTCGTCCTCGACGCCGGACAGCGGACCTCCGTCCCCGGCATCTGGTCGGCGGGTGAGACCGGTGGCATCGGCGGAGCCCAACTGGCCATGATCGAGGGTGAACTGGCGGCGCACTCCGTCGCGGGCGCGCTGCCCGGGGCCCGCCTCGTCCGCCGCCGCGCCCGGCTCCGCGCCTTCGCCGGCGCGATGGCCGCCGCCCACCGCCCCGGCGAGGGCTGGACCGGCTGGCTCCGGGACGACGCGGTCGTCTGCCGCTGCGAGGAGGTGCCCGCCGGGCGGATCCGCGAGGCGGCCGACGACCTCGGGGCGCGGGACGCCCGTACGGTCAAACTCCTCACCCGGGCCGGCATGGGCTGGTGCCAGGGCCGGATGTGCGGTCCCGCCGTCGCGGCCCTGGCCGGGGAGGATGCCGCGCCCGACCGGCGTCCGCTGTCCTGCCCGGTTCCGTTGCGCCACCTCGCCGAACTTCCGCCCTCTACCCACTGATCGGGGCGCCGGGGCCCTTGTGGCCGGACTGCACCCGCTAGTAAAATGTCACACATCACTCTAGGGAGCTCTCACATGACCCACGCGCACACCCCCGCGCCCCGCACCCGCCCCTGGCACGGAATCATGGTCGCCACCGCGCTCCCCCTGCGGGAGGACCTCACCGTCGACCACGACGCGTACGCCGAGCACGTGGCCTGGCTGATCGCCAACGGCTGCGACGGCGTGGTCCCCAACGGCTCCCTCGGGGAGTATCAGACCCTCACCGACGAGGAGCGGGCGCGCGTCGTGCGTACCGCTGTCGAGGCGGCGGGCGACGGCGACCGCGTCATGCCCGGCGTCGCCGCCTACGGAAGCGCCGAGGCCCGCCGCTGGGCCGAACAGGCCGCCGAGGCCGGCGCCGGCTCCGTACTCCTGCTGCCCCCCAACGCCTTCCGGGCCGACGAGGACGCCGTACGCGCCCACTACGCCGAGGTCGCCCGCGCCGGGCTGCCCGTCGTCGCGTACAACAACCCCATCGACACCAAGGTGGACCTGACCCCGGACCTGCTCGCCCGGCTGCACGCCGACGGCTCCATCGTCGCCGTCAAGGAGTTCAGCGGGGACGTGCGCCGCGCGTACGAGATCGCCGAGCTCGCCCCCGGCCTCGACCTGCTCATCGGCGCCGACGACGTCCTCCTCGAACTCGCCCTCGCGGGCGCCGTCGGCTGGATCGCCGGCTACCCCAACGCGCTGCCGCGCTCCTGCGCCCAGCTCTACCGGGCCGCCGTCGCCGGAGACCTCGACACCGCCCTGCCGCTCTACAAATCCCTGCACTCGCTGCTGCGCTGGGACTCCAAGACGGAATTCGTCCAGGCCATCAAGCTCTCCATGGACCTCGCCGGGCGCCCCGGCGGCGCCACCCGCCCGCCCCGCTTCCCGCTCACCGGCGAGACCGAGGCCGCCGTCCGCGCCGCCACCGAGAAGGCCCTCGCCGAGGGCCTCAACTAGTCGTCGGGGGGATCGCACATGCGCACGCGTCATGTCTACCACGCGGTGGACTCGCACACCGAGGGCATGCCGACCCGGGTCGTCACCGGGGGAGTCGGGGTGATCCCCGGCGCCACCATGGCCGAGAAGCGGCTCCACTTCATCGAGCACATGGACCACGTCCGGACCCTGCTCATGTACGAGCCGCGCGGGCACTCCGCGATGAGCGGCGCCATCCTGCAGCCCCCGACCCGCCCGGACGCCGACTACGGCGTCCTCTACATCGAGGTGTCGGGCCTGCTCCCCATGTGCGGGCACGGCACCATCGGGGTCGCCACCGTCCTCGTCGAGACCGGCATGGTGCCGGTCGTCGAGCCGGTCACCACCGTCCGGCTCGACACCCCGGCCGGGCTGGTGAGCGTCGACGTCCGGGTCGAGGACGGGGCGGCCACCGCCGTCACCCTCACCAACGTCCCCTCCTTCGTCGTCGGCCTCGACCTCAAGGCCGAGGTCCCCGGCTTCGGCACGGTCACCTACGACCTGGCCTACGGCGGCAACTTCTACGCCTTCGTCGAACTCGGCGCCCTGGGGCTGCCCTTCGACCGCGCCCGCAAGGGCGAACTGATCACCGCCGGGCTCGCGGTGATGGACGCGGTCAACGCCGGACCGGACCGCCCCGTCCATCCCGAGAACCCCTCCATCGCCGGGGTCAAGCACGTCTACCTCGCCGCCCCCGGCTCCGACGCCCACCGCTCCCGGCACGCCATGGCCATCCACCCCGGCTGGTTCGACCGCTCGCCCTGCGGTACGGGAACCAGCGCGCGGATGGCCCAGCTGCACGCCCGGGGCCTGCTGGAACTCGGCACGGACTTCGTCAACGAGTCCTTCATCGGCACAGAGTTCACCGGCCGGCTGGTCGCCGAGACGACCGTCGGCGGGCTCCCGGCCGTGGTCCCCACCGTCACCGGGCGGGCCTGGATCACCGGCACCGCCCAGTACTTCCTCGACCCGACCGACCCCTTCCCCGGAGGGTTCCTCCTGTGATCACCGTCCGCACGGTGGACTACCACACCGCCGGCGAGCCCTTCCGGATCGTCGACAGCGCCACGGCGGAGGTGGCGCCGGTCCCCGGGGACACCGTCGCCGAGCGCTGCGCCACGGCCATCGGCCCGGGAGGCTCCGGGACCGCTCCGCGCCGGGGCGCGCTGGACGACGTACGGCGCCTGCTCGTGCAGGAGCCGCGCGGGCACGCCGGGATGTACGGGGGGTTCGTGGTTCCGGCCGACGACGACGGGGCCCACCTCGGGGTGCTGTTCTGGCACAAGGACGGCTACTCCACCGCCTGCGGCCACGGCACCATGGCCCTCGGGGTCTGGGCCGTGGACACCGGCCGGGTCGCCGCCCCGGACGACGGGGACGCCCCGGTGCGCATCGACGTACCGTCCGGGCGGGTCACCGCCACCGTGCACCGCGGCGGAGGCCGCACCACCGGGGTCACCTTCCGCAACGTCCCGGCCCGGGTGGGCGCCCGCAAGGTGCCCGTCGCCACCTCGTTCGGCCTCGCCGAGGTGGACATCGTCCACGCCGGGGCCTGTTACGCCGCCGTCCGCGTGCGCGACCTCGGCCTGGACGTCTCCCGGGCGGCACTGCCCGCCCTGGTGCGGGCCGGACAGGAGGTCCGCGCGGCGCTGGCCACCCACCCCGCCACCTGGCACCCGGACGGCCCGCTGCTCTCCGGCGTCTACGGGGTGATCCTCTACGAGGAGCTGCCCGACACGCCCTTCGGGCCGCACCAGCGCAACGTCACCGTGTTCGCCGACGGGCAGATCGACCGCTCGCCCTGCGGCTCCGGGACCTCTGCGCGGCTCGCGCTGCTCGCGGAGGACGGGCGGCTCGGCCCGGGTGAGGACCTGCTGCACGAGTCCGTCACGGGCACGGTGTTCACCGGGCGGATGCTGGACGGCGGGGTCACCGAGGTCACCGGCACCGCCCACCGCACCGGCGAACACGCCTTCGTGCTGGACCCGCACGACGGCCTCGGTACCGGATTCCTCCTGTGACGGGCATCCCCCAGCTCGGGGCAGGGCGGATGGCCGGCCTGCTCGGGCCGGCGGCGGCCGCCGACGCCGTGGCCGCCGCCCTGCTCGGCGGCCTCGACCCGGAGAACTGCCCGCCGCGTTCCGCCATCGGGGTACCCGGCGGGGGCGAACTGCTGCTGATGCCGGCGGCGTCCGGCGCGTACGCCGGGGTGAAGATCGCCGGGGTCGTGCCGGGGAACCCGGCCCGCGGGCTGCCCCGGATCACCGGCTCCTACCT